>JAOUCZ010000009.1 GCA_029859505.1 Lysobacterales bacterium
ATTTCAGCGTTCTCGAGGGCAAAATCTGCAACGGCCTCTGAGGCAGTCCTTGGCCAGGGTGCAATCGCGGCGTGGTTGGCATATAGGCCGTGTTGTAAAATCGGAAACTCGTCAATGGGAATGGGAATGGGATTGGCTGGATTCTGTGCTGTGGTGTCAGGGTTCATATCGATATAATGAACGCATCGTGACACCCATCGCAACTTCAAATTCGGAGCTTTCCCGTGAACGTTCCATCATTCATGTTGATATGGATGCGTTTTATGCGTCGGTTGAGCAGCATGATCAGCCTGAGCTCAAAAACAAACCCGTCATCGTGGGTGGTACCGGCAACAGGGGTGTTGTTGCCGCCGCCAGTTATGAAGTACGGAAGTTTGGCGTTTTTTCAGCCATGCCGATGTCCCGCGCCCGTGGCTTGTGTCCACAGGCGGTGATACTGCCGGTGAGGATGTCACGTTACCGGGAGGTTTCAGCCGAGGTATTTAAAGTTTTCCGCGAATCGACTCCCGAGGTGGAAGGCTTGTCCCTGGATGAGGCTTTTCTGGATGTAACGGCCAGCCTTGCCCTTTTTGGCAGTATCGAAACGATTGGGGCGTCACTAAGGGAAAAGATACTGGCCCGAACAGGTCTTCATGCCTCGGTAGGAATGGCACATAACAAGTACCTCGCAAAACTGGCATCGGATGCAGGTAAGCCGAGAGGGTTTGTCCATGTTCCACGAGATGGTGTCCGTTTGTTTCTGGATCCGATGCCGGTAAACAGGATTTGGGGTATTGGTAAACAGACACTACCCAAATTGCAAAAGATGGGTATCCTGACCGTAGGCCAGCTTCGTAAGGCGGATCAAATCGAACTCGGTCGCGTACTCGGAAACCGTGCTGGACACTTTATGGCATTGGCAAGAGGCGAGGATGTACGCGAGGTGGTCGCTTCCAGACCGGATAAGTCCATCAGTCGTGAGGTGACGTTTGACCAGAATATTATCAAGCCGAATGAACTGTATGCCGAGTTGCAACGACAGGTGGAGTCGGTAACAGGACGTTTACGTACCCAGGGCCTGGTGGCACGTACGATTCAGATCAAGGTTCGTGATGCCCGTTTTCACACAGTCACAAGAAGACGCAGTCTCGCACTACCTACCTCAAGTACGGAGGTTGTCTTCAAGCAGGCCCGTTCATTGTTGGAAAAATGGTTGTTGGAACACGTGAACACTTCTGTCAGGTTACTGGGTGTGGGTGTCAGCGGACTTGAAGAACCTGATGACCGGGGCATCGAATACGATACGGTCGCACAAAAAGCATTGGATAAAACCCTGGACGAAATAAACCGCCGCTATGGTGAAAGCAAAGTGACGCACGCGCGTGCGCTAAAAAAAGACAATAAAACAAAGCCCGGGCAATGATGCCGGCAATGTCAGGCCATTGGTCGGCTATGGTGGATAAGGAGCTATGAGGCTCAATTTACGCCTTAGGTCACCAAGTCTCTAAGTTCCCTGCGCAGAATTTTTCCTACGTTGCTTTTTGGCAAATCTTCCATAAACTCAACATAGCGAGGACGCTTGTAACCAGTGAGGTTTTCCTTGCAAAAAGCAATGACATCCTCCTTGGTCAGGCTCGGGTCCTTTTTGACGATATACAAACCTACCACTTCGCCGGATTTCTCATCCGGTACACCAATTGCAGCGACCTCCAGTACTTTCGGATGCAATGCCATCACATCTTCAATTTCGTTAGGGTAAACATTAAAACCTGATACCAGGATCATGTCCTTTTTACGGTCAACGATCTTGAAATAGCCATCTTCTGTCATCAGCGCAATATCGCCGGTATGTAACCAGCCGTCGGCGTTGAGTACTTCATCGGTGGCTTCCTGACGTTGCCAGTAGCCCTTCATCACCTGCGGTCCACGTATGCACAGTTCGCCGGTTTCACCTACCGGCAGAAAGTTACCTTCCTCGCTGATGATGGCCCCTTCGGTAGAGGAAATGGGCAGCCCGATGTAACCATTGTAGTCTTCCAGTGTTACGGGGTTTATACAGGCGGCAGGGGATGTTTCCGTTAATCCATAAGCCTCAACCAGGGTAACGCCTGTGACTGCTTTCCACTGGTCAGCGACGGCCTTTTGAACGGCCATGCCGCCACCGAGCGTCATCTTGACGTTTGAGAAATCAAGTTCGGCAAAGCCATCTGTATTTAGCAGGGCATTGAACAGAGTGTTGACGCCTGTGATCGCGGTAAACGGGTGACGACCGAGTTCCTTGACAAATCCAGCCATGTCACGCGGGTCGGTGATCAGGATGTTGCTGCCACCCAGGTAAAGAAAAGTAAGGCAGTTCGCGGTCAATGCAAAGATGTGATAGAGCGGTAACGCGGTGACGATGGTCTCATGTGACTCACCATCCAGTTGCGCAAGCCAGGCCCGCGCCTGGAGCAGGTTTGCAACGATATTGCGGTGTGTCAGCATCGCGCCTTTGGCCACTCCCGTGGTGCCGCCGGTATACTGCAAAAATGCAACGTCTTCAAAAGCGATATTGACCGGTTTCAACGGCAGTTTTTTACCCTTGTCCAGAACATCCTGAAACTTAACTGAACCTGGCAATTTCCAGGCCGGGATGGCCTTTTTAACATGTCGTAATACAAAATTCACCAGCAGGTTTTTCGGGAAATCGAGTAAATCTCCAACCCCGGTGGTTATGACGTGTTCCAGGGGAACTTCGCCACGCACGCTTTCAAGTACAGAGGCAAAATTTTCTACTACAACAATTGCCTTGGCACCGGCATCGACCAGTTGGTGCCGTAACTCACGTGCGGTGTACATGGGGTTGGTATTGACGATGATCAGGCCGGCTCTGAGCGCTCCAAACAATGCCACCGGGTACTGCAGTATATTCGGCATCATCAGTGCGATGCGGTCACCCTGCTGTAAGCCCATTTCCTGCAGTGAAGCCGCAAAATTCCGGGTCAGGTAGTCAAGCTCGGAATAACTCAATTCCGCACCCATGTTGTGATAGGCCATGCGGTCCTTAAACTCGCTACAACTCTTTTCGAGTATATCGACGATGGAGTGGTAACCGCTCAGGTCTATTTGCGCGGGTACGCCGGGTGGGTAACTTTTAAGCCAGGGTTTGTCCGTCATTTGTGTTTCCTCTAAAGGTGAGCTGACACCGACATGAATCGCATTACTATCGTCTATTATCCTCATATCATAAATGACTTGGAGCAAAAAATTGTAGTTTTTGTTTGCCGACCTCAGTAGCTGTGTTTATCATCAGTGCAATAGCAAATCTCAAGGCAGCAGCTGATGGGTGAACAGAACATAGAAGAATTTGCCAGCGAATCGAGCCGGCAGGAGTTCATGAAGTCGCTTCTGGAAGAGGTGAGGGCGCTGGAAGCCATGCTGGACAAGGGTATGGTGGAGTCAGGTGTCAGCAGGATCGGGGCGGAACAGGAAATGTTCCTGATCGATGAAGCGCGCAAACCAGCATTGACCGGGCTTGAAGTTTTAAAGAAGCTGGACGATGAAAGGTTCACCCATGAGTTGGGATTGTTCAATATTGAAGCCAATCTTTCTGTCCAGGAGCTGAAAACTGATTGCCTGAGACGGATGGAAAACGAGGCACAGGAGGTCTACGCCAAGGCCCGAAAAGCAGCTCATCAATGCAATAGTGAAATTGCCCTGGTTGGGATTCTGCCAACCTTGACCATGGAGAACCTCGGTCTTGACTCGATGGTGCCAATTCCTCGTTATCACGCCTTGAACGAGGCAATTATGGCACTTCGCGGCCATGATCTGCAGTTCACCATAAACGGCACCGACCAGCTTGTTGTTAAACACGACAACCTGATGTTAGAAGCATGCAACACCAGTTTCCAGGTGCATTTTCAGGTTAGCCCGAAAGATTTCGCAAAGCTTTATAACATCGCCCAGACGGTGACAGGTCCACTGCTAGCAGCAGCGGTTAATTCACCCCTTTTGCTTGGAAAACGTCTATGGCATGAAACACGAATTTCCGTTTTTGAGTATTCCGTTGACGCACGATCCACGACGCATCAGACCAGGGGGCTGAAACCACGCGTACATTTTGGTAACAACTGGGTAGATAAATCCGTCACAGAGATCTTCAAGGAAGACATAGCGCGCTTCCGGGTGATACTGACGACGGAAACTGAAAACGATCCCCTGGCGATGGTGGCCCAGGGTATCGCGCCAAAACTCAAAGCTTTGTGTCTTCACAACGGAACAGTTTACCGTTGGAACAGGGCCTGCTATGGCGTGCACAATAATGTCCCGCATCTGCGCATTGAGAACCGTGTTATCCCCTCGGGGCCAACGGTGATCGACGAGATTGCCAATACCGCATTTTTCGTTGGCATGATGGCAGGAATGGCCGATGAGTACGAAGATGTTCGCAAGATGATTACCTTTGACGATATCAAGGCAAATTTCCTGGCTGCCGCAAGGGGTGGAATCCGTGCACAAATGAACTGGTTTGGTGATACGCACATGCCGGTCCGTAAATTGATACTGGATGAATTGTTACCGCTGGCAGAACATGGCCTGCAGAAATATAACGTTGATAAGAAGGATATTGATCAGTACCTTGGTGTTTTACATGGTCGCGTTTCGACACGCAGAAATGGCGCGCGCTGGGCGCTTGAGTCACTTAATGAAATGCACGGACGAGGAACAGAGGATCAACGTCTGCGTTGTCTCGTGGCCAGTATGGTTGAACAACAGTCAACTGGTATCCCGATATCAGAATGGGTGTTGGCCGACTTCTGTGAGCAACAGGACTGGCGTGAGAGTTACCTGAAAGTATCCCAGTTCATGGCAACAGATCTGTTTACCGTGCGTCCGGATGACATCGTGGACTTTGCCGCGACGCTGATGGATTGGCGCCATGTACGGCATGTGCCGGTTGAAGGTGATGATGGCGAATTGGTTGGTCTGGTATCTCACCGTGCACTGCTGCGTCTTGTTGCGGAAGGCCGGGTTGGTGGTGATCACAAGGTAACCGTTAAGGAAATCATGACTAAAAACCCCGTCACGGTGAACTCCGATGCAACCACGGCAGATGCGATAAGGTTAATGCGCAAAGCCCGTGTGGCGTGCCTGCCAGTGGTCGATGACGGAAAACTGCATGGTCTCATCACCGAGCATGATCTGATCCTGGTTTCTTCACACCTGTTGGAGCGTTACCTGGAAGACGCTAAATGAGCCTGGGATGAGACTCGTAACTAGTCTCGTATTTGCGGTTCTGTTGCTGACTGCCTGCGATGATGAGCTGACGGTAGAGCAGCAGGTCATCGCAACCATTCGTAACATGGAGTACGCCGCAGAAGAAGGGCAGCACCTGGAGTTTATGACTTACATTGCGGAGTCATTCGGTGCTCAGCAAGGCTCGATGGACCGGCGCGAATTCCATCGATTCATGATTTTTCAGATTAATCAGAACCGCCGTTTGCAGGCTCAGATTTTCCCGATATATGTCACCGAAACCGGTGAGGAAACGGCTTCTGCACAGTTTCGGATCCTGGTCACCGGTGGCGCTGGGCTATTGCCGGAAAGCGGCCGCTTATTTGACGTAGAAACAAACTGGTTACGTGATGGTGGAGACTGGCAGTTGAACCAGGCTGACTGGGAGCCCTTGTCTCTCCCTGATTTGCCAACGGTTGGTGAGTAGCTGAAACGGGGCATTCTCGGCTTTTGAGAACAGCTGGTCTACAATCTATATATGCCCCTGCCTGAGTCGACAAGATCGTTGCCTGCTGAATTTCATCCGGCTGTAAGTGCGTGGTTTGAAAATTCGTTTGATTCACCTACGCCGGTACAGGCAGCGGCCTGGCCGCAGGCCATTTCCCAGAAACGTGTGCTAATTGCAGCGCCCACGGGCAGCGGCAAAACGCTGGCAGCATTTTTAAGTGCCATCAATGACCTGGTTTTGCAAAGCCGGCACGGTGCACTGGAAGACCGGGTTCATGTTCTTTATGTCTCACCACTCAAAGCGCTCTCAAATGACATAGAGAAGAACCTGCAGGCGCCGTTGCTGGGTATTGCCGAAGTACTGGAATTGATGGGTGAAGCTCCCCACCACATTCGTGCTGCGGTCAGGACCGGAGACACACCCGCTGGTGAGCGTGCCAAAATGAGTAAGCGGCCGCCGCATATACTCGTCACGACTCCTGAATCCTTATACCTTCTGCTGACCTCTGTGTCTGGCAGAAACATGCTTGACGGTGTATCTACTTTGATTGTGGATGAGATTCACGCGTTGGCGGGTAACAAACGAGGCAGCCATCTGTCGCTGTCACTGGCAAGGCTTGACGCTCTGTGCGGCTTTCCACCCGCACGAATCGGGCTGTCTGCCACACAGAAGCCCATAAAGAAAATTGCGGATTACCTCTGTGGCGGTCTGGAATGTGCCATTGTCGATACCGGGCATAAACGGAATATGGACATCCGTCTGGAATTACCGGAGTCGCCACTTGCACCGGTATTATCCAACGAGGTCTGGGAAGAGCTTTATGAGCGGCTCGTGGCATATATTCTCGACCATCGTACGACACTGATATTTGTCAATACCCGCCGGCTCACCGAACGTCTTGCCCGTCACCTGGCCGAGCGCCTGGGTGAGGATGCGGTTACGGCGCATCACGGCAGTTTGTCACGTAAACACCGTCTTGAAGCAGAGCAGGCGCTCAAATCCGGTCAGCTTAAAGCCCTGGTAGCTACCGCATCGCTGGAGTTGGGAATCGATATTGGTCATGTAGACCTGGTTTGCCAGCTTGGAACGCCCGGCAGTATCGCGGCTCTTTTACAACGTATTGGACGCTCCGGGCATGGAGTGGGTGAAACACCCAAGGGGCGCTTGTTCCCTTTGAGTCGTGATGATCTGGTCGAGTGTGTGGCCCTACAAAAGGCACTTGAGTCTGGTGAGCTTGATGCCATTGTGATTCCGCCTGCACCACAGGATGTACTGGCTCAGCAACTGGTCGCAGAAGTGGCCGCCAGGGACTGGCAGGTGGATGACCTGTTCCAGGTCGTATGTGCTGCCTGGCCATACCATGATCTTAAGAAAGAGCAGTTTCTGGCTGTCATACGAATGCTTGCCGATGGCTATTCAACCCGAAGAGGAAGACGCTCCGCATTACTGTTTTACGATGCCATCAACGGCCAGTTACGTGGTCGGCCAGCGGCGCGCCTGACAGCGCTACAAAACGGAGGGGCCATCCCTGATCACTTCGATTATGAGGTAATCATGATGCCGCAGGGTCACCGTATTGGAACACTCAATGAGGACTTTGCCTTTGAGAGCATTCCAGGTGATATTTTTCAGTTAGGCAATACCAGTTATCGCATGCTGAAAATTGAACAGGGCAGGGTGTTGGTTGAGGATGCACATGGTCAGCCTCCCAACATTCCCTTCTGGACCGGAGACAAGCCCGGACGAAGTGATGAATTATCAGTCGCGGTTTCTGACTTACGAACCGAGATAGAGCGAAAGCTTATAAAACAAGAGCCTATAGAGGTTATCGATAATCTATGTGAAGAAGGAATCACACGGATTGCAGCCATACAATTGGTCGAATACCTGCATGCTTCCATTCAGGCGCTGGGTTGTCTGCCAACACAAAGCAAGATCATCATGGAGCGTTTTTTTGACGATTCCGGTGATATGCACCTGGTAGTACATGCACCATTGGGTTCACGTCTTATGCGTGCCTGGGGGTTGGCATTGCGCAAGCGCTTCTGCCGGCAGTTCAATTTTGAACTACAGGCGTCGGCACTTGAAGACTCGCTAATACTTTCATTGGGTGAAACACATAGTTTCGAAATCGCCGATGTTGCCGCTTATTTAAAGGCGGAAACGGTTCGCGATGTGCTGATACAAGCACTGCTAGATGCTCCCATGTTTGAACTGCGCTGGCGCTGGAATGCAACCATCGCGTTGGCGGTACAACGAATGCGTAACGGTAAAAAGATACCTCCCCAGTGGCAGAGAAACCAGGCCGAAGACCTGGTTGCAGTCGTTTTTCCGGACCAGATCGCCTGTTTTGAGAATATCCGCGGATCGCGCGAGATACCTGATCATCCGCTGGTCAACCAGACTATTGATGACTGTCTGACTGACACAATGGATATTGATGGTCTGGAAGAACTATTGGTTAAGATGGCAACGGGTGACATTGAAATACACTGCCTCGACCTGGTCGGCCCTTCGCCGTTGTCGCGTGAAATAATCAATGCTCGGCCCTACGCATTTCTGGATGACGGCGAGGCTGAAAACCGGCGCACACGCGCCATTAGCAATGACCCGGATGATCTTTCCTCTGCAAGTACACTGAGTATCATCAGTGTCGAAGCACGCACACAGGTCCGTGATGAAGCCTGGATTCAGCCACGGAACGCCGACGAGTTGCATGATGGCCTTTTGCAACTGGGTTTTTTGACCCGGCCGGAGTATTCGAGTGGCAACTCAAGTTGCGGCGCAGGAGGCACAGCGAGCAACTGGAGTCAGTGGTTCTCAGCACTTGCTAATGATTTCAGAGTTTGCAGCGTAAAACTGGATCAAGACGGGGAGAGGAGGTTTGAACACTGGTGGGTGGCCTCCGAGCGCTTGCCTGAGTGGTTAGCCATTCATCCGGAATCCCAATTCTCACCAGACCCGTTGGCGTTGTTACCTGAAATTCCTGGTTGTGAGCGGGATGAAGCATTGGTTGGGCTGTTGAGAAGCCGTATGAGTGGCCTGGGGCCCGTTAGTCGGTGTCAACTGGCCAAGGACTTCGCTTTGGATGAAGATCGCCTCCAACAGGCTTTGCTGAGTTTGCAGAATGAAGGGTTTGCAATCCTGATGCAGGATGAGTCCACTGAGAACCTGTGGTGTGAACGGCGTTTGCTGGCAAGAGTACATCGCTATAGCCGGGAGCAGCGCCGCAGGGCGGTAAAGCCTGTCTCACCGGCAACTTTTATGAATTTCCTGGTCCATTGGCATGCTTTGGATGATGCAGGTGCTGATCTCGATCAGGCGTTGTCACTTTTACAGGGCTGGTCTGCGCCTGCGGTGATGTGGGAGCACAACTTACTGGGGGCACGGTGTAAGGGCTATTCCCCCGAGCAACTGGATCAGCGTTTTCTGAGCGGGCAACTGGTCTGGTTCAGACCGCAGTCTGTGCCGGAGCAAACAAGCACAATCGTTTCGGCGACACCACTCGCCATTGTGCCTCGCAGCAGTGTTCCACAATGGCTTCCAAGGACACCAGATCCCGGTGTCATATCTGACTCGGTGGCAAGAAAGGTCCTGGAACTGCTTGAGAAGCACGGTGCGATGTTCACTTCGGATCTCGAGCAGCAGTCAGGCCTTTTGCGGCCTCAACTGGAGCAGGCGTTAAAAAACCTGATCGCGGCCGGTGCGATTACCGCTGATGCCTTTTCACCGGTGCGCTGGTTGTTGCGGCCTGAAGCACAGAAGTTACGGCGATCAAGAATGGCGAAACGGCATGCTGCTAATCTGCCGGTCGGTCGCTGGAGTATTACGGCTTTTGGTTTTGACACACAGCAGACTGGTGTTGCAGGCAGCAATGGGCAACAACAGCGAATGGCTGTTATCTGCCAATCACTGCTGCGCCGCTACGGTGTAGTATTTCGTGCCGTTATACAAAGGGAGACACTACTGCCACCCTGGCGGGATTTGCTGAACTACCTGAGACGCATGGAAGATCGAGGTGAAGTTCGTGGTGGACGTTTTGTCGACGGTTTTTCCGGCGAACAGTTTGCATTACCCGAAGCATTGGGTCTGCTTCGTCAATCCAGCGAGACCAGTGGCAAACCCGACTTCACCGTTATCAGCGCATGTGATCCTCTAAACCTGGGTGGTTTGATCACGCCGGGAGTAAAGACACCATCGGTAGGTGGTAACAAGATATTATTGGAGAAAGGCCTGCCTGTTGCGCGGATGATTGGAGAGGAGTTTCAGGAATTTGAAAACATCAGCGCTGAGGCCAGTCGCGAAGCGCAACGGCGACTCCTGGTTGTGAGGCCTTGGCCAAATTTAAGTTCATTGCATCGTAAGTAATTATTTTAATTGAGAATGTTCGAGTGCTTTTTAAGGGCGCGCAGGAAAACTCGATAGAAGCGCCGTTACTTCATTTCATGATACTGTCAATTTTATCAGCTGACTTGACACTCCCAGGCAAGTATAAATTCCCTCGAGTAGTTGGTTTTTATGTTTTGACATGGATGTTCAACCAACAAGAATAACAACTGGTAAAGGATTACCATATGAAACCTTCAATCAATATATTGATGCTGTGTGTATTTGGCTTTAAATCTGGAATTAGAGATTTAAGCGCGTTGACTGATTCGTCCGGGACGCTGTACCAATGACGCCACAATCAATGCACGCAAGAGCTGATCTTGCGGTCGATGAATCAATCTCATCACGCACACAAGCCCCCGCCGCAAAACCACAGGTCAGGCTGGTCAAAATTGACGGAAAGCTCACTGCTGTACCTGTACAGGAACACGAGCCCGTTCAAGTACGTGAACCTGTTAATGCTGTTAAACCTCTGCAAGTGGTTAAGCCCGCACCGGCAGTTCAAGCCACGCAGCCACAGCCCGTACAGGCAATTCAAACGTCGCAGGCTAATAAGTCCGGCAGTCTGAGGTATAGCCCCGGTGTCAAGCTGCAGGACCTGCTGCAACAGGCGATTGAACAGAACGCCAGTGACCTTCATATCCACAGTGGTGCTGTATTGCGCCTTCGTGTTGGTGGTAAATTTCATGATGCCACAGCTGCCGAACTGAGCTCGAAGGAGTGTAAGGAGCTCATTATGGAGATAATGAGTGAGTCGCAACTCAAACAACTGGAAGAAAAATTTCAGGTCGACTTCGCTTACGACGTACATGGGGTCGGGCGCTTTCGCGCTAATATTTATAAGCAACAGCGTGGTTACGATGCGGTGTTCCGCACCATTAAGCCATCACCGCCAACCCTGGCTGAGCTTGGACTCCCAACGGAGTTCGAAAAGTACACTGAATTTCACCAGGGCCTGATTCTATTCACGGGACCAGCCGGTTGTGGTAAGTCTTCGACTATGGCTGCGATGGCAGATCTGATCAACAAGCGCCGGCATGATCACATCCTGACCATTGAAGACCCGATTGAATATGTCCACACCTCGGATGCGTGCAACGTTACACAACGGCAGGTAGGTGCCCAGACCGAGTCTTTCCCTACGGCTTTGAGGGCAGCCTTGCGAGAAGACCCCGATGTCATCGTTATTGGCGAACTACGTGATCTGGAGACGGTTTCGCTTGCTATAACAGCGGCCGAAACCGGTCATCTCGTTATGGCAACGCTTCATACATCCAATGCCATTCGTACCATCAATCGCCTGCTTGGCGTCTTCCCTCCGGATCAGATTTGCCAGATCCGCAGGATGTTGTCGGAGTCTTTGAAGGTCGTCATTTCACAGCGCCTGGTGAAACGTGCGGATGACCGGGGTCAGGTTGCGGCACTGGAGGTAATGATCAATAACAATGCGGTCGCTAATCTCATCCGTGAAAACCGGACTTTTCAGATCAAATCCATTATGCAAACTGGTAAAGCTGACGGTCAGCGACTTCTTGACGCTTCTCTGACCCGTTTGATGAACGACAAGGTAATCACCAAAAAGGAAGCGATCAAGCATGCTGAAGAGCCTGCGAACTTCAAGTAACAGGAGAACGGTTTGGCCAGGATTGATGAGTTATTTCGATATCTGAAAGAGAAGGGCGGTTCGGACCTGCACCTGTTGGCCACAAGGCCCCCCAGGGTGCGTATTCACGGCAGGTTGACCGACGTCAGCGGCTGGGGAGTTATCTCGGACGAAGAATTACGGGAGTTGCTGCGTGAGATAAGCTCCGAGGAGCAATGGCAGGAATTCGAGGCCTGTGGTGATCTGGATTTTGCCTGGGCCTTACCTGGAGAAGCGCGTTTTCGTGTCAATTTTCTGAATCAGCACCTGGGTGTCGGAGCCATATTCCGTATTATCCCTGAAAAGATTCTCACCTTTGATGAACTTAATATACCCAAGTCGATTCGCGATCTGGCCTACCTCGAACGGGGACTGGTCCTCGTCACCGGTCCTACCGGCTCAGGTAAATCTACGACGCTGGCTTCGATCATTAATGAAATCAACGAGAACTTCAGTAAACATATTGTCACGATCGAGGATCCGGTAGAGTTCGTTCACCTCAATAAAAAGTGTGTGTTTTCACAACGTGAAGTTGGTCATGACACGCTCAGTTTTGCTGATGCCCTGAAAGCCACTATACGGCAGGATGCCGACGTTATCCTTGTGGGTGAAATGCGTGACAGGGAAACAATTGAACTGGCGATTACTGCTGCCGAGATGGGTACACTTGTATTTGGAACACTGCATACCAACAGTGCAACCAAGACCATCGATCGTTTAATTGATGCGTTTCCGGCCAGTCAGCAGACCCAGATACGAACCACCCTGGCTGATTCCATATGTGCCATTGTTTCGCAACTCCTGTTGCCGACGTCCGATGGTAAGGGTCGGTGTGCCGCTTACGAGATCATGCTGCGCACCAACAGCCTGCCCAATATCATCCGGGAGGGCAATACGACCATGTTGACCTCCGTAATCCAGGGCGGTGTCAACGATGGTATGTGTGCGATGGACGATTCTCTGGAAGACCTGTTGAGAGAAGGCAAAATCACCAGTGCTGCGGCCATGTCCAAAGCGAAGGATAAGTCCCGCTTTCAAAGTTATGCGGGACAATCCTGAGTAGCCAGCGTGTCGGGATGGAAGTTATCCGGTGTTTTGTAATCCGCGTGCGATACCGTTCACGGTGACAAGCAACGCCTCAAGTAAGGAGTTGTCCTGACGGTCACCTGCGCGCCATCGTTTTAACAAATCAACCTGTAACAGACTCATGGGGTCTACATAGGGGTTACGTAAACGGATGGATCTTTGCAGGGTCGGCTCTGAATCAAGTAATTCACCTTGCTCCTTGATGCTCAAAATCATCGAGCGGGCGAGCTTTAGTTCGTTATCGATCAGTTCGAATACAGCCTGGCTTGGTAAAGGTGCCAGAAGCTGGTAATGCCGGCCAATTTCCAAGTCGGATTTTGCCAGTGCCATTTCGACATCCGATATCATGCTACTGAAAAATAGCCAGCCATGGTTCATGGCTCTTAACATTTCGAAGCCAAACTCCTTTCTGACTGCGGCGAGGGCGGTGCCCATTCCAAAGGCTGCCGGCAACCCGATACGGCACTGGGCCCAGGAAAATACCCAGGGAATAGCACGCAGGTTCTCTACACCGGCTCCTGAGCGGCGGGAAGCCGGTCTCGACCCGATTCCCATTCGTTCAATGACGTCAATTGGGGTCGCATGCCGGAAATAATCAATAAACTGCGGGTGCTTGTACACCAGTTCACGATAGGCCTGTCTTGAAGTATCCGCCATTAATGACATGGCCTGAAGCCACTCTGGTTTCGGTGTGGATACTGTACCCAGACTACTTTTCAGAGTCGCTGCAGTTGCTAACTCAAGATTTCTCTCGGCCAGTGAGCGGTTGCCATATTTCTGGTTTATCACTTCTCCCTGCTCGGTTACTCGCAGAAATCCATTTACCGTTCCTGCCGGTGCACCAAGAATGCCTTGTACAAAATTACCACCGCCCCGGCTGACAGTCCCACCCCGGCCATGAAAAAATCCCGGACTGACTGAGTGCTTATCGCATATCCGTGCAAGTTGAGTCTGCGCCGTAGCCAATGCCCAGCGGGCGGAAATCAACCCACCGTCCTTGTTGGAGTCGGAATAACCCACCATGATGATCTGACGCCGGTTCCGCGCTTCCAGGTGTGCCTGGTAAGCGGAGTCAGTAAATAGACGTTCCAGAATGACTTCGCCATGTTGCAAATCTGGCACGGTTTCCAGCAGGGGGGTGACGTCCAGTGGAACATGATTGTTCTCATCAACCAGTCCGGCCATTCTTGCCAGGAACAATACACTTAACACATCATCTGCACCCTGGGTCATGCTGATGATATAAGGGCCCAGAGCCCGGCGGCCAAAGTGTTGATGACCCCACGCGATACTTTGGAAAACACCGATGGTCTTTGTGACCATTTCATCATCCGGCAACTCCGGAAGTTGACCGGACAAAATCAACCCGGTCAGGCGGTCGGCCCTTGATCCTGCATCAAGTCCAAGCCAGTTTTCATCTCCAAGTATCCGTGCGATTACCTGCCGATGTACCAATGAATCCTGTCGGATATCGAGCGTGGCCAGGTGAAACCCAAAAGTCCTTTCCCGAACCTGTAAGCGATTGAGTGCAAAGATACCGGCATGCCGGCCTTTGTTTGCCTGCAACGATTGCCTGATCAATTCGAGGTCAGACCTGAACTCCTCCGCATTGCGGTAAGCACCCGGTAAGCCATCAAGCACCTGTTGCAACCGGACCATCATGAGCTTGAGCAGACAGCGGTAGGGCATGTTACGGATGCGCTCACCGATAGCCCCTGCCTCATCCGGGAACATTTTCCAATAGTTTTGTAATTGGTCCAATACGGCCCGGCTGACTTTTACTTCACTCAAAGACTGGCTGAGAAACCTTGAAAGAGAGCGTACTTCAGGCAGGTACTTCTTAATGATCTCTCGCCGGTGATACTCCAATGATCGACGGATGGTGAAGGCGTCCACGTTGGGGTTGCCATCCATGTCACCACCTACCCAGGACCCGAAGTGAAGCAGTGAAGGCAACGACCGGGCTGGTACGTCCTGCCAGTTGGATTCCAGGGCTTGATACAGACTTTCATAAAACGGCGGGACAACGCGGTAAAGCACATCTGTCAGGTAAAACAGGACGTGCTCCATTTCATTTTTGACCGAGAGCTTTTGCTCTGGATACATTTCGGTTTGCCAGTTGCTGGTGACCGCAGCACGGATGCGTTCCAGCGCAGCGGCTTCCTGATCAGGTGTTCTGGACGGGTCGAGACGCTCAACCAGTCTGCGCAGGATCATTTGTTCCTTTTCCAAAAGGGTACGGCGTGTGGATTCGGTTGGATGTGCCGTCATGACCGGCTCAATACTCAGGGATTTGAGTTCCTGCATGACTTCTTCAAGGGAATGGCCCCTGAATTCCTGCATGACCGCCAGAAGTCCTCCGGGTTGGGCTCTTTCCCCTCTTCTAAGGTAATCACGACGCCGACGGATACGATGCACTTTCTCAGCAAGATTCACTACCTGAAAATAGGTGGTGAAGGCCCGTACCAATAAACCGGCTTCCGTGACACCCATGCCGCTGAGCAATCTATCCAGGGCGGCATCAGCACCGGTTTTACCTTCACGCCGGTCGATGGCAATGCGCCGAACAGCTTCAACCCGTTCCAGAAATCCCGCATCTTCCTGCTCCGCCAGCATATCTCCAACAAGTGCTCCAAGTACGCGTACATCATCACGTAAGGGTTTATCTTTTTCAGGAAAGTAGATTTCGCGCATAAAACTGGTTCGACCATGAATTTTAGGGAAGGAAGATAATAGCGGATTCTCGAACTTTTGACCGACACAATCGTCTTGTTTTTCAATTTAGGTTAATGTGTCAGCAAATACCTATTAATCGCGACAGGATGAGCCTGAATAATGAGTATACGTAGTCATAACGGTCAGCACCCCAGATTAGCTGCAGGTGTATATATTGATCAGGACTCGGTCGTCATCGGTGATGTTGAAATCGGTGAAGGGAGTTCAGTCTGGCCAATGACCGTGATCAGGGGAGATATTCACCGGATTCGTATTGGTAAAAGAACCAGCGTACAGGATGGAAGTATTTTGCATGTTACCCATGCCGGCCCTTACAACCCTGATGGGTTTCCGCTGATCATCGGGGATGATGTCACCATTGGTCACAAGGCCATGCTGCATGGATGCACAATCGGCAATCGTATTTTAATTGGGATGGCGGCCGTGATCATGGATGGTGTAGAGGTGCATGATGAGGTCATCATTGCTGCCGGTACGCTGGTGCCACCGGGCAAGGTGCTTGAAAGCGGATACCTCTATATGGGAAACCCCGTCCGCCAGGCAAGAGCCCTGACGGATAAAGAACTAAAGTTTTTTCATTACACGTCTAAACGTTATGTAGATCTGGCTGCGGTTTACCTTGCTGAAGACAAGACTGACAGCAGCGCATCAATTTGAAGGGCTTCAGCTTTCGGCAAGTTTTGTCAATGCTTGTCCGGTCAGGCGATACGAGATCCATTCGTTTTGTGGTTCGGCGCCCAGTGACTGATAAAACTTGATCGCTGGTTCATTCCAATCAAGGACACTCCATTCAAAACGGCCACACTGATTGGCAACTGCAATTTTAGCCAGCTGTACCAAAAGTGCCTTTCCTGCGCCGTGGCCCCTGTGTTGGGGTAAAACGAACAGGTCCTCAAGATAGAGTCCTTGTTTACCCAGCCAGGTTGAGTAGTTGAAAAAATAGACTGCAAAGCCGACGGCTTGACCATCTATTTCACATACAAGCGCACGCGTGGTGGAGTCCTCTCCAAACAGGGTTTGTTCAATGTCAAATACCGTGGCGATCACGGCATCCCCGGCTTTTTCATAAATGGCAAGATCCGTAATCAGACGCAGGATCAATGCGGAATCTTCGGCACTGGCAGAACGGATTTCTAAATTTGACATTGGATGCTCCGGTTGTCCCTGTGATGGGTTGAGTGTTTTCCTAAAAAATGTCCAGTGCTTTGAGACTGGCTTTGCCGAGTTCTATCCGTTTCGCAACTGTGACCCTGTCCGGCATGTCGATATTCAAGGCAAAACTGAAAATCTGTTGATCTTTTACAACCCAGCCAACCCACCAGCCGATATCCGGATCGGGTGTTGTTGTCCATCCGGTCTTGCCATATAAAACCCGCTCATCAGCCTGCTCGATTTTGACAATTTCCCGCACGCTTTGCTGGATCTCACTGGAAAAGGGAAGGTCGCTCTGTGCCAGGCGGGCGAGGAATGTTGCCTGCTCCATGGCGCTGATTTGCAATGGCCCTCTCAGCCAGAATGTATCGACCTCATTTCCTGTGTCAGCGTTACCGTAGGGAATAGCAGCCAGGTTTTCACGCATACGGTCGAGACCGATACGCCGGGCGAGTTCCTGGTAAACAGGTACATTGGAGACCTTGATCGCATCACGAAGTCCCATATCCTGCTCCCAGGCCTTGAATGGCTGGGGCTTGCCGCCATAAGGCAAAACCTCGTCAACACTGGATATAGCACCCGTTGAGAGGCCGATCAGGCTATTGGCAACCTTGAAAGTCGATGCAGGGATAAATCGCTTTTCCGCCCTTTGATGATTATGGGTGACAAAACGGTCAGCAGTCACATCGTAAAGTACAAAGGTACCGTTCACGCCGGCTTCGTTGAACAGCTTCTCAATCTCCGGACTATGCTCGGTCTCAACAGCATAAGCCTGGTTCACCAATAGAAATATGGAAAGGGCAAATAGAAGTTTCATGGGTTTCCTGTGGGATAACTGTATGAGATTAGTTCACAGTGGTTCTTAAATGATGCCAGGCAGTATGGCTGACATCATCATGCCGCCATTTGCTGTGAGCTGATAAGCAGGATGAGAATTTGAAGTGTCTTGTAAATTTAAACACCCAGGACTGAATTGACTTGCTCCAAAGGAGTTAATCACCCCATCCCCGATGACTTTCATCAAAGGGGACGGGGTAATTATCCGGAAGTCTGCTAGCTGGCAAGTTGCCTCAGAACATAATTCAAAATACCGCCATGGCGGTAGTATTCGACTTCCTTGGGTGTATCCAACCGGCTCTTGGCCTGAAACTGTTTACTGCTGCCATCAGATGCGGTTGCGGTTACGGTCACCTGGCTGGCTGAACCGTCACCCAAACCCTCAATGTCAAAGGATTCCGTGCCATCAAGGCCGAGGCTGTCAGCATTTTCACCTTCCATGAAATTCAGGGGCAAGACACCCATGCCAATCAGGTTGGAGCGGTGAATACGTTCAAAGCTGGCGGTGATAACGGCTTTCACACCCAGCAGTTGGGTGCCTTTTGCCGCCCAGTCACGGGAGGAGCCGGTCCCATACTCTTTACCGGCCAGCACGACCAATGGTGTGTTGTCCTGTTGGTAGCGATTGGAGGCGTCAAAAATGGTCATTTGCCCGCCATCCGGCTGGAATGTTGTCCATCCACCCTCAGTGCCCGGAGCCAACTGGTTGCGCAAACGTACATTGGCAAAAGTGCCACGCATCATGACCTCGTGATTTCCACGTCGGGAGCCATAGGAGTTGAAATCAGACCTGGGAACACCCTTGGATTTGAGGTAATCACCCGCAGGAGAATCTTCGGCAATCGCACCGGCCGGAGAAATGTGGTCGGTGGTAATGGAATCACCCAGTCGTGCCAGGCAGCGTGCGCCGTGAATATCCTGAATTGGAGGTATATCCATGCTCATGCCGTCAAAGTAGGGCGGGTTGCGGATATAGGTTGAGTCATCCTGCCAGTCAAAACTTTCGCCCACGGGAGAGTTGACGGCCTGCCAGCGTTCATCACCGGTAAAGACACTGCTGTAGCCTTTCTTGAACATCTCGGCGGTCACACTATCGGATATACATTGCTGAATTTCATGGCTGCTGGGCCAGATATCACGCAGGTAAACCGGATTGCCATTCTGATCATTGCCGAGGGATTCGGTGGTGATATCGATATTCAGATTACCCGCAATAGCATAGGCAACCACGAGTGGTGGTGAGGCCAGGTAATTCATCTTGATATTGGCGTGAATACGACCTTCGAAATTGCGGTTGCCTGACAGAACCGAACAAGCCACCAGGTCGTTGCCCCGAATCGCATTACCAATCTCATCAGGCAATGGGCCGGAGTTGCCGATACAGGTAGTACAGCCATAACCAACCACGTAGAAGCCCATGGCTTCGAGATCATCCATCAGGCCTGCTTTGTTCAGATAATCGGTAACCACACGCGAACCGGGTCCGAGTGAAGTCTTGACCCAGGGCTTGGCCTTTAAACCTTTTGCGGCAGCATTTCTGGCCAGCAAACCCGCGCCCAGCATCACCGCCGGGTTGGAGGTGTTGGTACATGATGTGATTGCGGCAATCACCACTGCACCGTCTTCCAGTTCAAACTGCTCACCGTTGTAATCTACGGCAACACTACCGCTGCCATCCCGTCCTTCAGTGAATACATCTTTGTCCTTCAAATAGGTCTGCTTGGCTTCGCTCAGCAAAATCCTGTCCTGCGGGCGTTTGGGGCCAGCCAGGCTGGGGACGACTGTGGACATATCCAATTCAAGCACCGCTGAGTACTGGGCCACAGGCGAGTCTGTGGTATGAAACATGCCCTGTGCGCGCGAATAAGATTCCACCAGGGCAATCTGCTCTTCAGACCGTCCGGACAGACGCAGGTAATTTAAGCTCTCCTGGTCAACCGGGAAAATACCGCAGGTCGCACCGTATTCAGGCGCCATGTTGGCAATGGTTGCACGATCAGCCAATGGCAGGCTGGGCAGTCCTTCACCGAAAAACTCTACAAACTTGCCCACCACACCCAGTTCACGCAGCATTTGCACCACGGTCAACACCAGGTCTGTTGCAGTGGCGCCCTCGGGTAATTCACCGGTTAATTTAAAACCGACAACCTGTGGGATAAGCATCGTAATTGCCTGTCCCAACATCGCAGCTTCGGCTTCGATACCACCCACACCCCAGCCCAGTACACCGATTCCATTAATCATCGTAGTATGGGAGTCGGTGCCTACCACCGTATCGGGATAGGCCATTAATTCGCCGTTACGTTCCGCGCCAAAAATTACACGTGCAAGGTGTTCAAGATTGACCTGGTGAACAATGCCCGTATTGGGTGGAACCACGTTAAAGTTACTGAACGCACTTTTACCCCACTTCAGAAAGCTATAGCGCTCCTGGTTGCGTCCAAATTCAATCTCGTTATTGATGGTCAATGCATCAGCACTACCGAAGCGGTCTACCTGGACCGAGTGGTCAATCACCAGTTCGGCCGGAGATAGCGGATTAATCAGTTCCGGGTTACCACCGAGTTTTTTCATGGCATCGCGCATGGCCGCGAGATCGACCACTGCCGGTACACCGGTGAAATCCTGTAAAACAACCCGTGAAGGTGTGAATGCGATTTCCGTGACTGGTTTTGCCTTCGGATCCCAATTGGCGAGAGCTTCGATGTCACTATGGGTGATGTCGATGCCGTCCTCGTGACGAAGCAGGTTTTCCAGCAGGATTTTCAGAGAAAAGGGTAGTCGCGTAATATCTATCTTTTGACTTAGCAGAGGCAGGCTGAAATAACTGTAATTTTTATCGTTAACGGAAAGTGTACTGCGGACTGAAAATGAATCTTGCATGCTGGCCTCCAATAAGTGCATGTGTAACAACCGGATGACCGGTTATTATCACCTATCAGAACCCCATTTCCCAAACAGTATTATCCGGGTAACAGCGATTGAGCCTGTTCGAGCATTTTTTTACGTCCAAACATCAGGCTGAAGCGGCCGCCACCCAATTGGCGCCAGAGCACGGCCGAGCGAAGACCGGCAAAAAGCAATGTGCGTATCCAGTGCACGGTGCGGTCTACCTGTAAGTGCTGTGGTCGTCCGTTTACAACAATGCGGGGTGACAGGGTACTGATGGTTTGGGTATACAGGGCGGCTATTTTTTTGGCCTGCAAATCCTTGATCTCGTGGATCTCAGTGCCGTCGTCGATTTCGGAAATTGGCAGCAATTCGGCTCCGATATGCGCCTGCATTTTTGTCTTTTTACGAAAATTGTTTTCAAGTTGCATGATAGAGACTGCATATGACAGGCTCTCCATGTAACGACGGTCACCCTGGAGTACCGAAATGAGTGTGTCTGCACCAAGGCGTAAGCGGTTGGCACTACCAAAAATATCTTCGACACTATCAGCCTCGATAGCCAACAGGCTCTCGAGACAGGTATCCGCTGAATAACCCGACCAGGTGCCATGATTGGCCGCCTGTCTGACGAGTTCGGAGGCCTGGAATATGCCGGACAATGCCATTATGCGTTCTTTCATTCGATTACCATCTTTAGTGTGTGCCTGACGGCGGTGTGTTCATGGATTCAATGATGCCGCCGCCCAGGCAGGTTTCGCCATCATAAAGTACCACGGACTGACCGGGTGTGACGGCGCGCTGGGCTTGCTGAAATGTCAACTGCATGCGGTCTTTATCGATATGATCGATCTGCACTGATTGATCCTGCTGGCGATAGCGGACTTTCGCGGTCAGTGAACTACCTGCCTCGGGTGCAATGCCTGATACCCAGGCCAATTGCGCTGCTTCAAGCCTGGTTGAAAGCATCCATGGGTGTTTGTGATCCTGGCCGACATAAAGTACGTTATTTTCCATATCCTTGTGCAATACGTACCATGGTGCCTCCGAATAGCCCTTTACACCACCGATACCCAGTCCCTGGCGCTGTCCCAGCGTGTGAAACATCAAACCCTGATGTTCACCAATAAGTTGGTCGTCGGTTGTTCGGATTTCGCCGGGCTGTGCGGGCAGGTACTCACTCAGAAATGCCGTGAAGTTGCGTTCGCCGATAAAGCAGATACCGGTACTATCCTTTTTATCAAAGACGTTAAAACCAGCTTGTTCTGCGATTTCACGTACCCGTGGCTTTTCGAGTTCACCTACGGGAAATAGCGTTTTTGCCAATTGTTTATGACCGACTGCATACAGGAAGTAACTCTGGTCTTTATTGTGGTCCAGACCGCGTAACAGGCAATGTTTTCCATCAATGAAGCCCGAACGGACATAGTGTCCGGTGGCAATCCTGTCAGCACCGAGTTGTTCGGCATGTTCCAGGAAGGTTTTGAATTTTATTTCACGGTTACACAGGATGTCGGGGTTCGGAGTTCGGCCGGCGCGGTACTCACTGAGAAATTCCTCAAATACATTCTCCCAGTACTCAGTGGCAAAATTACGGGTGTGAAGCAAGAACCCCATGGATTCTGCGACAGCCCTTGCATCGGCAGCATCCTCGGCTGCTGAGCACTCACCAAAGCGATCATCCTCCTCCCAGTTCTTCATGAACATGCCGGCAATATCCAGCCCCTGGTTTTGCAATAACAGCGCCGAGACAGACGAATCGACCCCGCCAGACATCGCTACCATGATTTTGCCGCTTACTTTATTCATGTCAGTTAAATGGGGTCAAAAAACAGAACGTCAATCGCTGAATTGATGGTTCAACTTCTGCTAATAGATGTACTACAATGAAACCATGAGTAATGAATTTGAATCACAACATGATCGCGGCATCGCTTTGGAAGAGGCCCGCCCCGAGATCAAGCCGCCGCCGATGTACAAGGTGGTGTTATTAAATGACGACTTCACCCCGATGGATTTCGTGGTGGATGTAATCCAAACTTTTTTTGAGTTCGATCATGACCGGGCCACTCAGATCATGTTACACGTTCACACCCGGGGTAAAGGCGTATGTGGCATTTTTACGTTTGAAATTGCCGAAACCAAGGTAGCCCAGGTCAATGATTACGCACGTCGCAATGAGCATCCTCTCAAGTGTGCTCTGGAAAAGGCCTGAAACCTGCCATTGAACCCGGCAAGCGGGAACCGGTCATAACTAGTATTCCAAATACGGAAAAATAAATGTTCAGTAAAGAACTGGAAGTAACCATTAGCCAGGCTTATCAAGAAGCCCGTAGCGCCCGACATGAATTCCTAACGGTAGAGCATTTATTGCTCGCTTTACTGGATAACAGTTCTGCTTTATCAATCCTCAGTGCCTGTGGCGCCAGTATCACGGAGCTTGAATCAGAGTTACGTAAGGCACTTCGCGATACCGTCCCTGAACTGGCCGGGGATGACAACCGTGACACACAGCCGACAATTGGTTTCCAACGTGTTTTGCAGAGAGCCCTTTATCACGTGCAATCTGCCGGCAAGCAGGAGGTGATCGGTGCCAATGTGCTGGTGGCCATATTCAGTGAGAAAGATTCATATGCTATTTATCTTCTGAATAAATTCAATGTTACCCGTCTCGATGTGGTCGACTACATTTCACATGGGATTTCCCCGGTGGATAAAAGCAACGGGGACAGTGTTGAGGAATCAGAGGTAGAGGGTCAGGAAGAGGGCTCGGATGCCGGCGGCAGCGCACTGGACAATTTCACCAGCAACCTGAATGAGCGTGCTCGTGAAGGCAAAATTGATCCGTTGATCGGGCGTGTGGACGAGGTCGAGCGTACTATCCAGATATTATGCCGAAGACGTAAAAACAATCCGCTTTTCGTCGGTGAAGCCGGTGTTGGCAAGACTGCCATGGCCGAGGGTCTGGCACTAAGAATCGTCGAGGGCAATGTCCCGGAGGTCTTGGCAGACGCGACGCTGTACGCGCTGGATCTCGGCGCATTACTGGCCGGAACCAAGTACCGTGGCGACTTTGAAAAACGCCTGAAGGCGGTATTGGCTGAATTACATAGTATTGAAGGGGCTGTGTTGTTCGTTGATGAGATACATACGATCATCGGTGCAGGTGCTGCATCAGGTGGTGTCATGGACGCATCCAATCTTATTAAGCCGGTACTGGCCTCAGGTGAATTGCGCTGTATAGGCTCCACTACCTACCAGGAATTCCGCGGTGTGTTTGAGAAAGACAGGGCATTGGCAAGGCGCTTCCAGAAAATCGATATCGTAGAGCCGACCATTTCAGAGACCATCGAAATACTGCGGGGTCTCAAATCACGCTTTGAAGAGCATCACGGGATCAAATATACCGATGAGGCCCTGTGTGCAGCGGCAGAATTAGCTGGTCGTCATATCAACGACCGCCATCTACCAGACAAGGCTATCGATGTCATTGACGAAGCCGGTGCACGGCAACGTATGCTACCGGAGGATGAACGCAAGCAACTTCTGGACGAACACGATATCGAGGCGATCATCGCCCACATGGCACGTATTCCGCCCAAACAGGTTTCACGATCGGACCGGGATGCATTGCGCACTCTCGAACGCGATCTGAAACTGACCATATTCGGACAGAATGAGGCCATAGATGCCCTTGCTGCCGCTATCAAAATGTCCCGTTCCGGTTTGGGTGAAGAAGAAAAACCGATCGGGTCGTTCCTTTTCGCAGGGCCCACCGGTGTTGGTAAAACCGAAGTGACCCGTCAACTGGCCATGACAATGGGTATTGAGCTGATACGCTTCGATATGTCGGAGTACATGGAAGCACATTCCGTATCACGCCTGGTGGGTGCGCCGCCGGGTTACGTGGGGTTTGATCAGGGTGGTCTGCTGACAGAGGCGGTGACACGTAATCCGCATGCCGTATTGTTACTGGACGAAATCGAGAAAGCTCACCCCGATGTATATAACATCCTGTTACAGATAATGGATCACGGTAAGTTGACGGATACCAACGGTCGTGAAGCCGATTTCCGTAATGTCATCCTCGTGATGACCACCAACGCGGGTGCCCAGCAGAGTTCACGCCGCTCGATCGGATTCACGGAGCAGGAGCACGTCTCTGATTCCAGTGAAGCCATACGCAGAACGTTCACACCCGAATTCAGAAATAGACTCGACGCGGTCATACAATTCAAGGCACTTGATTCCTCCATTGTGCTGTTGATCGTGGACAAGTTCATACTCGAACTTGAAGCACAACTTGGCATGAAGGATGTCACTTTGTCGGTATCCATTGCCGCAAGGGAGTGGCTTGCAGAGCAGGGATTCGATCCGGAAATGGGTGCCCGCCCAATGAAACGCGTTATTCAGAACAAAATAAAACGTCCGTTGGCAGATGACCTGCTTTTTGGTGTCTTGTCTGAAGGGGGTGAGGTGGATATTACGCTGTCGAAGAAACAGGGTAAGAAGTTGAATATCCGTACCAAGCCGAAGAAGGAATTACCAAAAGCCCTGCCGGCAGCATCAGAAAGCTAAGCTCTCCCGGTCTGACAGGGCCGGTAGATTATTTCATACGGTAGGTAATACGTCCTTTGGACAGGTCGTAAGGTGTCAGTTCAACTTTGACGCCATCACCGGTCAAAATCCGGATATAGTGCTTTCGCATCCGACCGGAAATATGAGCCGTAACAACATGTCCGTTTTCCAGCTCAACTTTGAATAAGGTATTTGGTAACGTTTCCAATACCTTGCCTTCCATTTCAATTACATCTTCTTTTGCCATGAGTCCCATGCCTTGTTAAGGTGGCCGTATTGTGCCACCCACTGGCAAACTTCGAAAGGGGTTAATGCAAAATAACATTGACACAACGTTCGATTTGCTTAAAATACGCCTCCTTAATGCGGGAATAGCTCAGTTGGTAGAGCACGACCTTGCCAAGGTCGGGGTCGCGAGTTCGAGTCTCGTTTCCCGCTCCAATTTAGAAAATCCGGCCTGGAGTAATTCCAGCGCCGGTTTTTTTTATGCTCCATGATTTTCAAGCTATAATAATCATTGCTGAACACATAGCATTGTGAAGCAAGCGATAGTAGAATATCGCGCTCCTGAGCAAATGCTCTGGAACTTGTCACAGAGGCCAGGTGGCAGAGTGGTTATGCTGCGGCCTGCAAAGCCGTCTACGCCGGTTCGATTCCGACCCTGGCCTCCAATAAGCCCCTTCATGGGGCTTTTTTGTGTCCTGAGTTTTTGGATTAGCAACATTGATGATTTCCGGTTAATCCTGGCCTTGTACAGTTGGCGTTCATAAAAAAGGAGTAGACTGGTATCAAGTTTCAATAAACTAAACAAAGAGGCAGTAGTAATGAGATCACCAGTCACAAGGTATTTCACTTCATTTATTGTTTCAGTTTGTCTTCTTTTTCAAACCCAACTGGTTTATGCCACGAGTGTTGCTTTAGTGAATGAGACCCGTGTGTATATTGAAACCAGGCAGGATCTGATTGGTAAAGGAGACCAAGTAAGGGAAGGTCAGTTCGTCGATGCGGTTGTTTGGCGGGATGTGGTGGTCAACGGACATGTTCTGGTCGCCGCTGGAGCACCAGTAGTTGCAAAAGTGGAAGAGCTTAAAAAAAGGCAAATTGCCGGTGTAAAGGGCCAAATGACACTCGGTGCCTACGAAACGACCAGCGTGGACGGGCAGACCATTCAGCTCAGCGGCGGTTATCACAAGGATGGCAAAAGCCGAATGGCTTTATCGATAACTTTGGGCGTTCTTTTCATATTGCCCATTTTCATCCCGGGCAAGGCAGCGGAACTTCCGACCGGCACTATATTTGATGCATATATTGATAATGACTGGAGCATTGATGTTGGTGACTCACCACCATCGAGAAAGGTTGATCTCAGCTTTATTGATGCTGACCTTTCGGCCGAGCTCCTGTATGAAAAATTCGAGGAACAGGAAAAGCCGGAGTACTTTGAGTTTCTGATTACGACATCAACGAGCATCTCCACCGAGTTTGTTATTGACAGAATCAACTCTGAAGAAATTAAGCCGCTCAAGCTTGAGAATATCTCCGAGGCCTTTGAGGATGATGAACTGATCGTCAATACCCAGATCAAGATTAAAAAGCTGCTGAAGAAACTTGCCAAGGGAATCAACACCATTGAAATCGCAAGTTTTCATGGTGAGGAAAGAACAGCCGTAAGCCTGGTGATTGACATAGAAATTTAATCAAATAGTCGTTGTCTACGCGATGTCACCATCGCGGGATTTAGTTTCAATCAGCCACCCTATCAAATTTATGCCCGACCAGACTTTGGGTCTAATATAGCGCGACAGATGCATGTATTGACGCAAACTGTAAGAAAATCAGCATGTTTTCCTAAAACGACAGGTTGGCGGTGCAAGATAATTTTAATATACTGCATCGCTGTCCGGCATTTGCCGAACCTGAACCTTATACCCGCAAGATGTTCAAATGTTTCTTGTGGAAGAGTTGGAAATAATTTTGAGCAAATCTTTTAATGTCCCGGGACGTTCCGGGTTCCTGCCGGGTCTGATTGCCATTCTGCTGTTGGCGATGGTCACCGGTATGATCGGCGGTTGTGCCGGGACTGCAACGGGCAGGGATACGTCTGTGTATTCCAGCCTTCAGGCCGAAGAGGTATCCTCCCAAAAGTCATCAGAAGCGTCAGCGCTTGTTGTTATTCGTTATCCGGCTCTAATTCATACCAACGCGGAAAACCTCTACGTGAGCTCCTTTGCAATCAACGCAATCGGCGGCGAGGTGCCTTACGGTGTGCAGGGCAACCGGCAGACCTCGAGGGTGGCTCAGTCCATCATTGAAAAATCCAGCTATTTTGCGATGTCTTTATACAACGAGCTAAAGAGTGTTTTGCCGGAAGGCTCGGTGCTGCTGTCGCCGCATATCGTTGAATGGGACAAGGAACGAAACCTCTACAGCCGTCCGATATTGGGCTCCGAGCAGATCCCCAGTGTGTTGACCATTGATTTTAATATCTATTCATTTCCGGATGTTAATGAGTTGATGGATGCACCCCCGGTGACATTCGGCGACCTGGTTACCCCGATGATCGTCGTCAAAAGCAGCCGCTGGGTACAACCATCACTGGGTGGTCTGCTGATATCCAGTCCGCCGCTGGTCAGTTCGGCATGGCGGCAGGCACGTAAAGAAGCTGATAGCAGTTTCAAGTCGCGGCTTGATGATACACCTCAGGAAACAGACTCCTCACTCGAGTTTATTTCATTCCTGCGTGAGAGAGACCAGGCCGAACTCGCATTGCCGTTGAAAGCAGGTGGTGACTCGAATCAGCAAGTGGCGGCCATTGAGCAATATTCTCTGGAAAAAATCCGCATGAATGGAGCGCTTGTCGGCACTTTGCCTGAAGATTACTCCATAGACCCATTTGTTCAGGCTTTTGTAAAAGGTGCCTCTACGCGTATCGTTGACATGCTGAACTCCATAGATCACGAGAAAGCGACGTTCTTCGCGCGACAGGCTGCGATAGAGCGGTTTGATCCTGAGTTAGCCAGGGTGTTTTTCGTACAGTCTGATGACGAGAGTGTCCGGGCTCGTCTGCAACTGGCCGAGGCGCTGGTCGGGGCGGAGCGGGAATTCCTCGCAGCGCAGTCAGACAGTATTTACGACGGCACCTACATCGGCAGTTATGGTTCGAAAATGCGGAATATTATTGCGGCTGAGTATCGGACACTTGAAGAGCGCCGCCAATTGGCACGCAAACAGAACATCACCACGGCAGTGGCCGTGATAGCGCTGGCCGGTGCCGTTTATGGTGCGGTGGCATCGGCAGCAAGTACCGCTGCCATCGTGACCACTTCAGGGGCCTTACTGGCAGGTTCCGGTTGGGCACTGCATGAAACACTTGAAACCAAAACCGAGTCAAAAGAGGTCAATCGGTATTTTCTAGCTCGAATGGCACCTGCTTTTGACCGGCAGATGTCGGTGCAAATGGAGTGGCTGGAATCCAAGGAATTGATCACCGCACGTGGTTTTGCAGAATTCAGAAACAAGACATTGAGTCTCTACCAGTCAAGGGTCAGGTCCATGCAGGTAAGTGCTGAGGAACAATGCCGTTTTGAGCATCCATCATTCGGATCGAGTGGACGCTGGTATGGTGTTTGTGAAGATGGCCTTGCAGCGGGCAGGGGTTACGGGCTGATCATGAATGAGCACGGGGATACCGTTGAATTTATTGGTGAAGCCGAGAACGGACTGGCTTCGGGTGCTGGTGGCATGATCGTGCATCGTCGTGGCCGGGTTGGGGCGACCTATTACGAAGGTGGTTTCAAGCATGGATTGCCTGATGGTGTCGTACGGATTGAAGAGCCCGGTCAGTCACCAAAAACCCGTTTGTATAAAGCAGGTACGGATATCGGCAAGGGCGATACCGCACGTTTGCAAAGTCTGAATTTTGCACTTAACTCAGTTGCTACGGGCCCGTCAGCACCATGAACCTGTGGTTTAAGGGTATAACGCAAATTGTATTGCTGCTACTGCTAATGGTTGTTGATGTCAGTGCCAATACCAGCATAGAGGACATCAATGATCTCCCGCCCGGTGAGCAATATCGGCAACTGAGCCTGATACTGTTAATTTCAGGTGGTGCTGACCCGGCCTTGATGGAGGCGCTTGCACCGAAGGATGACATCGATCAGGGCAGGGCGGCTTCCCGGCTTAGTCCAGACGATTACAAAACACCTCTGATCCGTATTGTTGACCAGGAGTCGATGCTGACCGGGGCTGCGTTCCTGTTACGGTTTGCCCAGGAATCCAATGATGAAATCCAGGCAAACCTTGCCACGATTAATGCTAACAACCCGGTTCTGATCAGCATGGCAGATATGAATGCGATCACCGAGGATGCCATCATTATTCGCAATGCAATCGCCGATGCGATCAGTTATTCGAGCCTGATGGATAATGAGCAGATTGCCATGCACCTGCAAAACTACAGAACCCAGACCATACGTCTGAGAAACATCATGGAGTTTGAGCTTTTTGACGAGGAGCTTGAGCGCTTGACAGACGAAGCTATACTGTCTGTGGGCGGAAAACTGGACGCATATCAGCGTATGTTTGACGAAGAAGTGAATTCAAAAGACCTTGACCGCCAGTTTGATGCGGCAAAATATATCTTCAATCGAACTGAAAAGTTCGATGAAAAAGCGGGCATACTAACCGAGGAGATCATGAAAAACGTGATAATCTCGCAAAGTAACCCCAATAATCCTTAGACCATTACACTTGATTTCAACCCGCCACATATTCACCGCGGGTAGCTGCCGGATCAGTTACTAATCCACCTTGAGTAATCTTTGCCCGTACTGATGATGTTATGCGGCAAGTTTTCCATAAGTTTGCAAAACTCTGCACCGTGCATGTGGATCAGGTTTTCATGATCGCCTGCCTCAATATAGATTTCCGAGGCATTGGTCAATTGCTCATCCCAGATCACATCCAGCCCATAAGCGTTACTCAGTGCAGGTACTGCACCCGGATCACAGTCCTGGAATAACTCCGGCAACTCGTTCTCGGGGGCGATCTTGAGTTTGCGTCCCAGGCTTTCATTGACCCATTCCATGTCCAGACGATTGGTGGACGGCAGAACACTGACAATGTAGCCGCTTGCATCCTCGAGGACCACGGCCTTGGCCACCTGGTGACCGGGTACGTGGGCGGAATGTGCTGACTCCAGGGCAGATTCGGAATGATTGTGTTTTACCATGTCATATTCGACATGGTGATCTTCCAGATAGGATTTCAATGTTGTTGCGATAGCCATGGCTTCCTCCTGTAAACATTGAGTGAAACCGTGCTTGACGGCAAATGTCGCAAGTCACGCACCAGGCATTGTACTTTCAGCGCCTGATAACTTAATTATAAGCAAGAAAAACAACTATGGTGTATTTTTCGCATCATTATCATAAAGGGATGAACTTCCTGGAGTCTGTCACGGGAGCAATAGTGCTTTCGGTTGGGTGCTTGCTTTCGCTTGATGTGTGCCAGGCCGAGGTTGAGATCTGGCGCAATGACTGCTCCAATTCGTTTAAAGGCTCCGGCGCTGCCTCAAAATCTCCCGGCTCGATACAGCGAAGTTCGATCAACTGGTAGCGCAGCAACCACTCCAGGTCTTCCCGGATATCCTGAATATCAGAAAATAGTGATTTGACACTGAGACCACGTGGCCACAGCGGTTGAAGTTTAAGCAATGCCTTGTGAAGGGGGTCCTTGCAGGTTTCAATTTCCTGACCCAAGATATGTTTGAAACTCGGGTTTTCTCCCTGTTTACCTTCAACCGGTTCGAGCATGGAAGCCATTACCAGGTTTGCGAATTCCGTGTCATTACAGGCCCTTTTTGCAAATGGTGCATGCGTTAAAATTGGACTTTGCATTTGCCGGTAACAGATCAGATCGGCGCCTTCACTTGGGGCGCGACCTGGCATGCCTGCTTCCTTTAATAGATTCTCGTAGTCCGAAGTTATCCGGTTGGATATGCAGTTGAAGTCAGCATCTGCAACATAGGCGAACCCGGACTCGTGCAGAAGCGAAAAAAACTCATCACGCCAATAGGCATTGTTTTCGGGTGACAGGTATTCGTGTGCGATGTAGGCAGGGTCCTGATTTACGACCAACTGAAACTCATTACCCATCAGCTTGGAATAGGGGTGTTCTTCGGCCTGCAATGGTGCGATGACCTTGGCCGAAACTTCCCTGCACATTTCTGCACGTTCTTTCAGCGTACTGGCATGCGCTGTTTGCTGCATCAGAAAATCCCGCACCATACCGCGTACCGTCCAGCCGGGTTTCGCATTGTAATTGAGGTATAACAAGCCGTCAGGGGCCAGCAATGAACGACATAAACCCAACATTGCATCACGGGCATCATCGTTGATCCACGAAAAAACCCCATGTGCCATGATAATGTCAAATGGACCCTCAAGCTGATCGGGTGCAGAGCGGAAATCACCGTGAACAAATTGCAGGTTGGATAAACCCAGATGGTCCCTGGCTTCATTGGCCAGGGAGACCTGCCTGGCTGAGGCATCAAAGCCGGTGAACTCACCATGCTGGCGGTACCAGGCCATCGGTAAAAGATTGGCTCCATTTGCGCAACCCAACTCCAGTACCCGGTATTGATCCAACGGTAGTCTTGGGCCTCCGTGAAGCAAGCTGGTCAGCGCAAGGCGCTCGGGCGCCGTCCATGCGACTGGGTAGGCGCAATAGGGGAGCTCGTCGTAGGGATTGGGTGGGGTTTTGTAGTTTGCTGCCGTCATATAGCGATGATACCCAAAAACCAGTCCAGAGAGGCAATTAGCAACACCCCTGGCAGATAAGTGCCGGTATATCGAGGGTTTCTATAGCAGGGAATTAGGTGGCTAACTGTGAAGCGAAGTAAACCGCCATTAACTGGCTGGAAATCATGCTCTTATTACCATACAGGCGATCTTAATTACTAATTTAATCTCCTGTTAATAAATTGGGAGTATCATGAAATAAACCTGTTCTCAAAGCCAAATCTGGCCCCAGGTTTTTTTGAACGTTATCGCATAGACAGTTTAGTGATATGCAAATTAGTAAAGCCCATTCAATGAAATATGAACGCCCGATATTGCGACGCACCAATGATATGAGAGTCTTTGATTCATAGGGTGTATATTCGCGAATAATTCGCGACCTAAGTGCGCCTTTCAGAGAATGTCATTCGACACAATCAGGAGGTAACCATCTGATGAAAAAGTATGTCTCGATACTCGCGCTATTGCTGTTACCAGCCTTGGCGTTGAGTGCTGTCCAACAAATTGAACCCCAGGTTGCAGCATCTGTAGCAAATGCCAACGGGGTGATCAATGAGACGCCGAATCGCTGGTTCGTTGAACTGGCCAGCAAACCGGCATCTGAAGGAACCAGTATAAAAGCACTGAAAATGGAAAAGGCTGCTTTCCACTCCCAAGCGAGAAAAGCAGGCCTGAAGTATAAACAGCGTTATGAGTTCCATACGCTTTTCAACGGTTTGTCAGTTACGATCGACCCCAAGTCACTAGGCGCCTTGTCCCGTATCCCAGGTATCAAGGCTTTGTATCCAGTGCTTTCACTATCGCTTCCGGAAACCGTTAGTAGCAACCCGAATCTTTCTACCGCAATTACGATGACGGGCGCGGATATCGCCCAGACTGAACTGGGTTTTAACGGTGCGGGAATTAGAGTAGCTGTTGTGGACACCGGTATTGATTATGACCACCCAGACCTTGGTGGTTGCTTTGGTGATGGTTGCCGCGTCGCGTTTGGCTACGACCTGGTAGGCGACGACTATGACGCTAACACCAATCCGGTTCCCGTCCCCGACGATGATCCCGATGATTGTGGCGGTCATGGTACGCATGTAGCCGGTATTGTTGGTGCCAACGGCACCGTGGTTGGCGTAGCCCCGGATGTGACCTTTGGTGCCTACCGTGTATTTGGCTGTGAAGGCTCAACCGACGCAGACATCATGATTGCTGCAATGGAAATGGCGCTGGCTGATGGCATGGATGTGCTGAATATGAGCATCGGTGCCGCTTTTTGGGGCTGGCCGCAGTACCCGACGGCTGCCGCCAGTGATCGGCTGGTGAACAAGGGTGTGGTTGTAGTTGCATCCATTGGTAACAGCGGAACATCTGGCACGTTTGCTGCCGGTGCGCCAGGTGTGGGCAAGAAAGTTATTGGTGTTGCATCTTTTGACAATATTCAGAGCACACAACCCGCATTTGATGTAAACGGAACGCTGATTGGCTACAACCATGCGTCCTTTTCCGATCTCCCACCGACTTCAGGTACCGAGGAAATCGTGTTTGTTGGACAAGGGTGCGATGCCGATTTGCCACTATTGGAGAATCCGGCGGGTAAAGTAGCCTTGATTATTCGCGGTGCTTGTACATTTAACGAAAAAGCCACCAATGCGTTGGATGCCGGAGCTACAGCTGCAGTCATAATGAACAATCGACCTGGTAATCTGAACCCTACGCTGGGCACTTATGTTCCGATTGTCGCGGTGGGAATAACCCAGGCTGATGGTGAGTTCATCCAGTCCCAGGCAGCTCCCACCATGATGACCTGGACAAGTCAGGTAGTAACAACGCCACTAGAAACGGCGGGACTCATTGCATCATCCAGTTCATATGGTCTGGCAGCAGATCTCAGCCTCAAACCTGACATCGGTGCACCGGGCGGAAGCATCTATTCGACTTATCCACTTGAGCTGGGCGGTTATGCATCTCTGGGTGGTACATCAATGGCATCACCACATGTTGCGGGTGGCGCAGCCCTGCTGTTGCAAGCGCATCCGAAAACCAACTCACAGGCAATGCGCCGTATCCTTCAGAACAGTGCTGATCCTGCTGCCTGGAGCCTGAACCCGGAATCTGGCTTCTATGACAGCGTACACCGACAGGGTGCCGGTATGCTCGACATCGATGATGCAATTCTGGCTACAACCAGGATCAAGCCTGGGAAGATTTCCCTTGGTGAAAGCGAATGGGGTCCGGTTGTTCACACACTGACCATCCAGAACAGGGCTGACACAGATGTAACCTATGGTATCTGGGAGCAATGGAATGCGGTTGCCACTACTGGTACGTTTGCCGCTGACATGGGTTACTGGCCATCAGACGGATACCTGATCATGCCGTCAAGTGTCGTGGTTCCAGCCAATGGTGAGGCAGAGGTAAACGTTACATTTGTCCCACCCACCGGACCTGGTCTTTCAATCTACGGTGGTTACATCCTGTTCCAAACCCAAGATGGCACAAAGAGTTATCGAGTTCCGTATGCGGGGTTTGACGGTGACTACCAGGCCTTATCGGTTCTCTATGCGAACCCGTATGGATTGCCCTTTATAGTGAACGAAGCACCAAGCTATACCATGGTGGGCGACGATATACCCGACTTCTGGGTTAATTTTGGTCAACAAGCCCGCAAATTCCGCATGGAGGTCTTCGATGCCGTAAAAGGCAAAGCCTGGCATCGGGCTTATGACTTTGATTACTTTGGTCGTAATTCCTCCGAAGGGAACGTCTATTCATTCCCATGGGATGGCACCACGGTGAGCGGGAATAAAGTCAGAACGGTACCAGATGGAGAATACTATGTCGTAATCTCTGTGCTGAAAGCACTTGGTGATGACAATAATCCCGACCATTGGGAAACCTGGGCCTCGCCGGTGTTTAGTATCGACAGGCCTTAGTTTTAGCCAGTTAGAATATGTGTCAAATCACTGCCCCGGAACTAACTATCCGGGGCAGTTTTTTATCCACTAAACGTCGCCCTAAAAAACGAGTGCACTTTGCATACAGCTTATTAACGCAAGGATGGGTAGAAATCCAAGTGACGTCCATATTTACTCCCACTCAAATGAGGCATTAAGGCCTTTCCATATTTGGTATGATGCCCAACCAGAATATTACTGACTGAAAGTGAATTTTATCTCTTATGAACACACAAAAAATTGATCGACCCTTCCGCCGTAGATCCTCATTACTCGCGATCGCAATGGCATCAGCACTGGTGACTAATCCGGCTTTTGCATCTGAACCTGATTCAACCAAGGGTGAACTGGATAGTGTGATGATGGGACTCAACAAAGAGCAGAAACAAAAGGTTGTCAAAGCCAGGGAGGAGCAGGCCAAGATAGGTTATTCCAAAGAGGAAGAGGCGGCCATTAATCTGGCTATCAGTAAAGTCAACGAACGGACACCCGTTTCAAGGGAGGAACTAACCAACCTTAGAATTCGATCCATACAGTGGCCTGATTCCAGTCTCGGTTGCGCTGAACCCGGTGTTGAATATCTGCAAAAAGTAGTACAGGGATACCTTGTTAATTACAACGTTGCTGAGGAATTCTATTCGGTCAACGTCGGTGATGGCAGAGCCATTGTCTGCGACCGTGTAAACGACTTCATGCTGGAAAGAAAACAGCGTGCAGACTCAGTTATCCGCTCACATCGGACCGCAAGGCTTGATCTGGCGGAGAAATTAATGGTCGACCCCGAACTGGTAAAGATGAACAAAATTAAGGTTGAGACCTGGGCTGACTCGAGTCTGGGTTGTCCGCAACCGGGTCAGCAGTACAAAGCGGGTCCGATAGAGGGACTTAAAATCAACATGACCTGCCGTGACAAGAAGTACGAGTATCGGGTTCCATTGGAGGGTGGGGAATTCATCAGTTGCACAGAAATCATTTCCTGTCACGAAACTGAATAAACCACATCAGCACCAAAAAAATGGGCCGCTAATGCGGCCCATTTTGTTTTTTGGATGCCTAATCTGTTTACCAGACTATTTATCCATGAGTTACCTTCATTCTATGGTAACGGTTTGCGCCTGGTCTCCCGCTGAATTGTTCGGGAAAATCCATAGCATATCGCCAGAAGGTCCAGATGTTCCAAGGTGAGCGCCACCGCCGCCAAGGAATCCAACAGATGCTGCTTCAGGCAGGATTTCATTGGCGGTATCAACCGTACCAGTCTGTATGTCGATGCTGCCATCACGACCAAACACGACCAAGGTGTAATTGAAGCTGTCGGTGACAAAGCCTCCACTTGAGTCCATGGTAAATGGCAAAATCGCAACACGATCATTATAGTCCACGCTTGTGAAGAACCAGTCCAGGAACCCGCCGGGTCCGGCCAAATTAAACTGAGCCGTAACCATATCTCCGGCAGTTCCGGCTGAACTCAGGGCTGAGTAATCAGCTCCCACCAGGACTGCGTCATCATTACCATCTTTGTCGATATCGATATAGATATCCCACTCAAGATTGGATGGAGACTCCCAGATCTGTTCGGACGAAACTGCGAATTCCATCACATTAAAACCAAAATAGAAGTTCGGATCTGCACTCCGGAACCCGACCGCATCGATTGAATTGTTGGTGCCGTCAAGTAACAGTCCATCCAGACCTGCGAGCGTGAATCCTTCACCAAAGCCGGCGGCCTGGCCACCGTAATTCTGAACGAGCAGTCCGTCGTCACTCCATTCCGCTTTCATACGGGACGCAGGGTCAACCGTGGCCATGTAACCAATGCGAAGCGTATCTTCTCCGTCATCCAGTACACACCAGCCATCGACCTCGGTCTGGGTCAGGTAGAAGGGGACGTCATAAGGCATCATGGTAGGATCTAGAGTGATACTAATCTTGAATTTCTTAGTACTGTTACCTCTAACCTTAACACCCGCATCACAACTCACGCTGACACCCGGCACCGTCTGGTTGGGTATATGCGAAGCGGTAAAATTGCGTGTGCTACCTGAGATATCGGTAACATAAATGGTTTGTTTCAACATCTGATGACTATTCGGATTCAGACGTCCAAAGCTGACGCCACCTGGAGATGCGTAACTGCTCAGGCTCATCGCGTTAGCAACATCAACGCGGCCAACACCCTGACGGGAGAGAGGCAGCGGTTGGTTCATATCAATCGTGGAATTCTGAATGATTGCCTTGATGGCTGCGGAATCTAGATTTGGATGCTGTTGACGCATCAATGCCGCAACACCGGCGGTATGCGGAGAAGCCATAGAGGTGCCCTGGAAATTTGCTGAACCGTCAACGGTACCCGAGGCTGTTGAAACAATGCTTACACCCGGAAGGGTGACATCAGGTTTAAAGGTTGAACCACCGTGACCTGGACCACGAGAAGAGAAACCGGCGATCAGGTCAGCAAACTGGGTTGGTGTTTCAAGTGTATCGTCCAACAGTGCAGTAGCTGAGTCACCGCCACCAATGGCTGCGCTCAAGGCAAAGCCATCTGTCGATGGGATCATGACAGCCGCAACACCAGCTCCTTCCAAACCGCCCATAATGATCGGGGCGACACGTGTAGGATCGGCGCCGTCGTTATACACGACAACCGCTGTGGCTCCAGCTGCTTCAGCATTTGCGACTTTGTCAGCAAACGAGCAAGCACCGCGTGAGATCAACGCAACACCAGCGGTCATATCGGTCGTGATACCCCCGGTACTTGTACAACCAAGGGTATTCGGGTCCTGAACCAGTGGGCCGGAAAAAGGACCATCACTGACCGCAACCGGGCTAGTGCCCTCTGTCGCTTCTATAAGTGCGTTGATGTCGCCTGAAACCTGAATGGCTGGCACGTCGCCGCCCTTAGTGGAAGCTGCAGTCGAAATTGCCAGACTCGCGACACCCGGTGCACCGGTAATATACGGCACATCACCTGAGTTGCCGGCTGAGGTGGCTACAACGATACCGAGTTCAGCTGCGTTGTTGCTTGCGATGGAAGATGGATCATCCGGGGTACCCGAAGATGAGCCCAGGCTCATGTTGATGACATCAAGGTGGTCGCTCATGTCACCGTCACCATTCGGATCCATGGCCCATTCAATGGCATCGGCGGTCACAGTAGTGTAACCAGCACAGCCAAAGACTCTCAGCGCATAAAGGTCTGCACCCTTTGCAACACCGGGTCCGATGGGGTCGGGAACACCGGCGGGAACACCAATACCTGCAGCGGTACCTGCTACATGGCTGCCATGTCCATTACAATCGAGAGGGTCATCGTCAGGAACGGGCGAGTTCTCGCCATTATAGTCATCACCTACAAAATCCCAGCCGCCAACTACTTTGGCCGTTGGATAACTATTGGTTCCATCACCACCGAAATTCTCATGTTGATAGTCGATACCTGTGTCGATGACACCTATGCTGACACCTTCACCGGTGCCAATGGCATCCCAGAATGCCTGGGTACCGATCCAGGGTACGCTCTCAGCGTTGTCAAGTTCATGCCGGCTTACCGGTGACACGCTACGAACGCCGGGTAGCGCCCTGATTTCTGAGATGGTGGCCGCGTCAACCTTGATGCGTACACCGTTTGCACCGACTCGAATGGACGATTGCTCCCTGGCTCCAAATGCTGAAAGTGCTTTCCGCACATTCTTTTGCTGTGCAGTCACCTTTCTAGCTTGTCTTTTCTGTGAATTGCTATTAGCCATCTTGCCAGTGCGCTTCATGGAGTCGATATTAAGTTCTGCCACCGAAGGCACATCAAGCCTGACAAATACTTCAACTTCTCCAGACAGCAGACGCTGGGGCATAGTGACTTCTCCTCGGGCCGAAGGCCGCGAGTTCACCTGCTTTTTCTGGACTAAATCACCTGCTTGGACTACAGGCATGAACATTGAGGCGCCCAAGATAATTGCGCATGTCTTTCCGGTCACGGTCGACAATAATAATTTCTTACCTAGTGACATAATTTATATGCTCCTTTTGAATCTAAACGAAACTGACTGTTTTAACTCTTTTTCTGTAAGATAAAAAACTCAGTGTTTCCTGAAAATAGAAAATTCAGTACTGATGAACTTACAAGTACACAAATCACGCAGCTTGATAAGCTGTTAAATGGTAACCCTGATATCCAACGATACTGACAAAAATAGTTTAAGTGACAAACTTGATAAATTGAAACAAGAGCTTAAGATTGCAACTTAAAGTTAATTCATTCCCTTTACCCATGAACGCTTCCATCCATGAAGAAACCTAGGCTAGACCGTATACACAAAGAAGTCAATTTTGACGACAAAAAAAAGAAAATAACTCAGGTTGATTGATGGCAGAGCGGGTGATTTAGACAGGTGGTAAATATCATTCTGAGGTCATTTGGATTATTTAGCGACTGTATCCGGGCT
>JAOUCZ010000068.1 GCA_029859505.1 Lysobacterales bacterium
CTTGTTGTCTGTAGCCGATATTCCGGAGAGTCCAATCCGGTCCTATGCCGTACTGAAGAGACTTAAAGGCCTGTTGTTCCGCAGCCCGGACCCGCGAAGTCATTCCAAGATGCTGGAATTGATGATCGAAAAAAATTGGGCAAATCCGGAATTGGATATTCAGCTGGTTCCGGTGACTGTACTGGTGGGGCATAGACCAACCAAGGACAGCGGCTTAACAAGAGTGATCTTTACCGAGAACTGGGAAATCGGCGGACGTCTTCGTCGTTTTTTCAGCACCCTGGTCAATGGCCGTAGAACCTTTCTTCAGTTCAGTCGCCCTATCTCCCTGAAAGACCTTGCCGCCGAAGGTCTGGATTCATCAGTTGCCTTGAGGAAGGTCTCCCGCATACTGAGGGTGCATTTCAAACGTGTGAGAACCGCCGCCATCGGGCCGGACCTTTCACACCGCCGCACAGTGGTTGAACAGGTTGTCAATTCACCCACGGTTCGTGCAGCAACAGAAGAGGAAGCTCGACGTGCCGGTATAACACAGGATCAGGCCCGCCGGCGGGCAGTAAAATTCGTGCGTGAAATCGCAGCCAATTACTCCTATTCGGCCATTGTCATTGCAGAGATTCTTATTTCCTGGCTGTGGAATCGCATTTACAACGGCATCAAGGTTAATAACTTTGATAGCTTTCAACACAATTCACTGGGTCATGAGGTCATTTATGTACCCTGTCATCGCAGCCACCTCGATTACGTGCTGTTATCGTACCTGGTGCATGAACACGGGTTTATCCCCCCTCATGTTGCTGCAGGTATCAATCTGAACCTGCCCGTGGTCGGTCCCCTGATGCGGCGATGCGGAGCATTTTTCCTACGCCGGTCTTTCCGTTCACAAAAACTTTATGCCGCCGTTTTTCATGAATATCTCAGCATTATTCAAACCCAGGGTGTTTCGATTGAATACTTCGTCGAGGGCACGCGCAGTCGCACCGGTCGCTTATTGCCGCCGAAAGGCGGCATGCTTGCCATGTCAGTCAGGAGCTATCTGAACGCACCTGTCATGCCGATTATGTTTCAACCGGTTTACATCGGTTACGAGCGACTGGCAGAAGGTGATAGTTACAACAAGGAATTGTCCGGAAAAGCAAAACGGTCCGAAAAATTTTCTGATCTTGGAAAAATATTTGGACTAACCCGGCACAATTACGGCAAGGCCCACGTCAGTCTGTGCGAACCCATATTTCTTGACGATTTGCTGAACCAGCAGGATCCGCAATGGCAGGAAACGATACGTAAGGAAGCCAGACGGCCCGACTGGCTCAATAACGTCATAGAAAACCTTGGCCAGAAAATCATGACCAATATCAATACCGGTGCCGATGTAAACCCGGTGAATCTGCTGGCACTGGCGTTATTGGGTACACCCCGGCATGCAATGGGTGAGAAACAACTAGAAAGGCAAATCGAGCTTTACCAGGTGTTGTTAAACCATAAACCGACACCGGAGCAAGTCACGGTAACTCAAAAGAGCGCAAAGGAAATCATCGCATACGGGTTTGAAATGAAAATCCTGCATCGTCAGGAACATGACCTGGGTGATGTCATTTCGATTCTTCCCGATCGTGCTGTAAGTCAGACTTTCTTCCGTAATAATATCGCCCACCTTGTGGCATTACCGTCGCTGGTTGCCTGTTGCTTTCTCGAGCACCGTAGTTTCCAGGTCAGACACCTGCACAAGTTCGCAATAATCATCCAGCCATTCTTACAGGCCGAACTATTCCTGCCCTGGGGACAACGCCAGATCACCAAGGCGCTGGATGATTCTGTTGAGCAGCTTGTTGAGAGTGGTCTGCTGATCCGGAAGTCCGACGGCGAAACATTGTCGCGCGCTAAAGACAATCCCGAAGCGGTTTTACAACTCAATGTCCTCGCGCACAGCCTGTTACAAACAATACACCGCTACCTGATCACCATTTCAATATTGGCGAGATATGGTTCGGGCGTATTGAGCCGTGCAGAACTTGAGAGACTGTGTATTCAAACGGCCCAGAGAATATCCATGCTGCATGAATTCAATGCCCCGGAATTTTATGACAAGGCCCTGTTCAAACAGTTTATCGCAGAATTACGCAGCAGCGGCTACCTGTCACCAAACCACGATAACAAGCTGGTGTTTGACGAGCGTCTGGAACAGATTAGTCAAGACGCAAAATTCATTCTGGGCGAAGGGATCAGGTTGGAAATTGACCGGCAGACTCCGTTTACGGAAGTAACCGACCAGGTTGAATAACGATGCCAGGGTTCAACTAGGCATCCATATCCGGTATTAACTTGGATTCCAGCCTCGTAATCCAGTCCTTGAGTTTCAACTTGCGTTTTTTCAGTCTCCGCAAGTGCAATTGATCCTGCCGCGGGTCCAGCGCCATACGATTGATCGCCAGGTCAAGGTCACGGTGCTCTTCCCTCAACTCTAAAAGTAACTGCCTTGTCTCTGAAGTATCTTCTGATTTCATGAAGTTCTGATCTCATATAGACTTCCTTGTTTTCACTATACCATTAAGGAGCCTCTGATTTATTTTGAGCAAGGTAACATTCTTAAAAAATTAATCAGATCAATCCAAACAGGAAGAGGTTGATTCATGGATCGGAGAAAGTTTGTAACCACGGCAAGCCTGGCGGGAGCGACAGGTTTGCTAAGTGCCTGTGGAAAGCAACCGGGAACACAGGCCGCTTGCGACAATCAAACCACAGCTGAGAGTTTCGAATGGAAGATGGTCACATCGTGGCCGCGTGATTTTCCGGGCCTGGGAACCGGGGCCAACCGCCTGGCCGAAGCCATCAACAACCTCAGCAATGGCCGCCTGAAAATCAAGGTGTACGGAGGGAACGAGCTGGTACCGCCATTTGAAGTCTTTGATGCGGTAAAGCAAGGCACCGCAGAGTTAGGCCACACCGCAACCTATTACTGGAAGGGTAAGGCACCGGAAGCACAGTTTTTCTCAGGTATGCCTTTTGGTATGACAGCGCAGGAACTGCATGGATGGATTTATTTTGGCGGCGGGCTTGAGCTATGGAGGGAAGCATACGCACCCCACGGTTTAGTTCCTTTCCTGGCAGGAAATTCAGGTTCCCAAATGGGTGGATGGTTCAACCACGAAATCAACAGTATCGACGATCTTAAAGGTCTGAAAATGCGTATTCCCGGCCCCGGTGGTGAGATACTCAAGCGGGCTGGTGGAACGCCCATCACTATTCCCGGAGCCGAATTATTCACGGCTTTACAAACCGGAACCATTGATGCGGCTGAATGGGTTGGTCCTTATAACGACCTGGCATTTGGTTTATTCAGAGCGGCAAAATATTACTATTACCCCGGCTGGCAGGAACCCGGGGCCGGGCTTGAATGCATGATTAACCAGGCAGCCTGGGACAGGCTACCCAAGGATCTGCAGTCAATCGTCGAAGTAGCCTGCAAGGCCGCCGTCATGGATGGCTTGTCTGACTTTACCTACAACAATGGCGTGGCCTTGAAAAAACTGATTGATGATCACGATGTTGAGTTACGCCGTTTCCCTGATGAAGTACTTGAACGACTGGGAACCATCAGTAGTGAGTATATAAATGAATTGGCATTGGAATCGGAACTGATGGGACGCATCGTGGCCTCGTTTCAAGCCTACATGGATATCGTGAAACCCTGGACCGACATTTCTGAACGTACCCTGCTGAACCTGCGTCCCGAGTTTTAAATTTATGCGAATCAATGCAGCGCTAGTCAGGAATAAACCATCTCCGGCAACCATGTTGCCAACTTTGGCCACAAGGCCAACAATCCAAGCATCAGCACTTGAATGATGATGAATGGAATTACCCCCTTATAAATCGATGAAGTCTCAATCTCAGGCGGAGCTACACCACGCAGATAAAACAGGGAAAAACCAAATGGTGGAGTCAGGAAAGAGGTTTGTAAATTAATCGCGATCATGACACCCAGCCAGATGGGATCAATACCCATTGCCAGTAAAACCGGCCCTATGATGGGAATCACTACATAGGTGATTTCGATGAAATCGAGGATAAAGCCAAGAAGAAACAATACCAGCATGACAATAAACAGCGCACCCACCTCACCACCAGGCAAAGCTGTCAGTAAGGACTGTACGTATTCATCACCTCCATATCCCCTGAACACCAGGCTAAACAGTGAAGCGCCGATCAGAATCATGAACACCATAGCGCTGACCCTGGCCGATTGATAAACAACAGCACGCAGCGTTGCTACTGACAGTTGTTTTTGTTTCAAAGCCAGCAACATTGCGCCGGTTGCACCAACGGCCGCTGCCTCGGTGGGTGTTGCCAGCCCCATCAGGATGGAACCGAGTACCGCCACAATTAATAGCAAGGGCCCGGCCAGTAGGCCAAGCAGGGTGAAAAGAGAGATATCTTCGCCTTCCTTTTGCTCAACCGCCGGCATGGCTGCAGGCCTGAAAAATGCCAGCAGTGCCAGGTACAGCATATAGAGACCCACCAGAACCAAACCAGGCAATAACGCACCGGCAAATAGCTCACCCACTGATATTGTCTCAGGACTAAAAATTCCGATTTGTATCTGTGCCTGTTGATAAGCATTGGATAACACATCCGCGAGCAGAATCAGGACGATGGATGGCGGGATAATCTGTCCAAGTGTACCTGCAGCGCAGATGGTGCCGGTGGCGATGGAAGGTGCGTATTGATTCCGCAACATGGTCGGCAGGGACAGTAGTCCCATGGTGACCACAGTTGCTCCCACAATACCGGTACTCGCGGCCATCAGGGTTCCCACCAGCATCACTGCCAGACCCAACCCTCCCGGAACCCTGCGCATCAAATGTGCCAATGCCTGTAATAACTGGTCAGCAAGTTTTGAACGCTCCAGCATCACTCCCATGAAAACAAACACAGGCACTGCGATAAGTGTCTCATTGGTCATGATCCCAAATACGCGGCTGGGAAACGCGCTCAGGAAAGCCGGATCAAAGCTACCGGTCATAATACCAATCAGGGCAAAAATTAATGCGACACCCGCCAGCGTGAATGCAACGGGAAAACCCGCCAGCAAAGAAATACCGGCGGCAATAAACAATCCGAGAGACATCAGTCCAGACATACTGGCAGTCTCAAATTCCAAGCCAGGATATAAGTCCTGGAAAATTTAATTGAGTTAATGCAATGGTTTAGATTTTTATGCCCAAAAAGTGCATTATTCATATATCTCACCTGCCAACGGTGTTGCCACTCCTGATTGTTATGCACAGTTATCGGCACCAGGCAAAAAACATGGGTTTAATGTGCTTGTTGATATGAGATTATGCGAAACACTGCCTATCTATTTGTATTTTATAATTTTTCATGATTTTATTACTCGCCCCCGAACTGAGACAATACTAGCACGCACTATAAGCTGAGTGCTCAAACTGATTTTACTCACAGAGTTATCCACAGGCCGGTGCGAATTGGTGGTTAACCAAGGCTACTCGGGGTAATAGCGGCCATGATGCAGGCAGGCTGTGGGTAACAAATTACCAGCTAACTTGCGCCAATCGTTTTCAGCGCTGGCTCAAACGTTTACAATACATCGCTTTCGTGTTGTCTTTAGACAACTGCTCACGGGACTTTTTCTTGAAAGAACACATTGAAGAATTATTGATTCAGGCTCTCTTGCACCTGATGCGCGATGGCGTCTTAAACGAGGATTGCGATATTGCACCTCAATTAGAACGCACACGCACACCAGAACATGGTGAGTTTGCATCCAATATTGCCATGGTACTTGCCAAACGCGCAGGTAAACCGCCCCGTGAACTGGCGCAAATCATCATCGACAAGATGCCGCGTTCACGCCAGGTGAGTCATGCGGAGATCGCCGGGCCCGGATTCATAAACTTTTATATGAACCACGTTGCACTAACCACCGTTGTCAAAGACATCCTGTACCAGGGCAACATGTACGGACATGTTCCTCCGAACCCGAAGCACGAAGTTACCGTTGAATTCGTTTCTGCCAATCCGACCGGCCCATTGCATGTCGGCCATGGTCGCGGTGCTGCCTATGGCGCCAGCCTGGCCAGTATTCTTCAGGCTTCCGGCTACCCTGTTCAACGTGAGTACTATGTTAATGACAACGGGCGTCAGATGGATATCCTGGCTGTCAGTGTCTGGCTACGCTACCTGGAGCTATGTGGCGAGCGGCTGCGTTTCCCGGAAAATGGTTACCGTGGTGACTATATCTATAATATCGCCCGTGAAGTACGGCAGGAGACAGGTGACAAGTGGCGTTTCAAGGGGCAGGAAGTCACCGATGGTCTACCGCCGGATGAATCTGAAGGTGGCAACCGGGAAACTCATATTGATGCCTTTATTGACCGGGCCAGGGAATTACTGGGAAGTGCGGGATACCAGGCATTTTTTGAAACTTCGGTTGACAGTATTCTAACGGACATCCAAAAAGACCTTTCGGGTTTCGGGGTAGAGTTTGATCACTGGTTCTCAGAAAAGGAACTGGAGGACACCGGTGCCATTGAACACGCCATTGAGCGCCTGGACCAAAATGGACATCTATACAAAAAAGATGGAGCAACCTGGTTCCGCGCATCTGAACTCGGTGACGAAAAAGACCGGGTCATCATCCGTGAAAATGGCCGGACAACTTACTTTGCTTCCGATATCGCATATTTTCTAAACAAAATGGAACGCGGTTTTGAAAAGGCACTTTACATTTTTGGTGCCGATCATCACGGCTACATTGCCCGTCTGAGGGCCGCAGCACTTGGACTGGGAGAAGACCCTGACCGTCTTGAAATATTGCTTGTTCAGTTTGCCGTCCTCTACCGTGACGGCAAGAAAATCTCCATGTCTACGCGCTCAGGTCAGTTCATCAGCCTGAGGGAGTTACGCGAGGAAGTTGGCAGTGATGCAGCCCGGTTCTTTTACGTGATGCGCTCACATGAGCAGCATTTGGATTTTGATCTCGACCTGGCCAAATCACGAACTAATGAAAATCCGGTGTATTACATCCAGTATGCACATGCACGAATTTGCAGTGTATTTCGCAATCTTGAGCAAATGGATGAAACACACAATCCGGCTATCGGAGAGGCCGCACTAAACCTGTTGACCACTCCCAATGAGACCCGGTTGTTACGTGCTTTGAGCAGGTACCCGGAAATTATTGAGTCTTCAGCCCGACTGCGCGCGCCGCACCAGCTTGCTCACTATCTGCAGGCACTGGCAACCGAGTTCCACGCTTATTACAACTCTCAACAATTTCTTGTTGATGATGAAAACATCAGGAATGTGCGGCTGAACCTGATACTTGCCACGCGGATTGTCCTGGCTGATGGCCTGGACTTGCTTGGTATTTCGGCACCGGAAGCCATGTAACATGGCAGCCAAGCGCAGATCAGGCAGTAACCGCCGCGGAACCAAAAAGAAAGCTTCCGGTGGTATCCCGGCATGGTTCTGGCTGCTCGGTGGCATACTAATCGGCCTGGGTGTTGCAGCTTTTCTGATGATCAAAGGGTATTTGCCTGAGATTAAACAGCATTTACCCTCGGTAGACAGCAGCGCCGGTAAGGCTGAATCAGCACTTGTTGAAGACGAAATTGACGAGCCCAAAAAACCACGTTATGACTTCTTTACGGTATTACCTGAAATGGAAGTCGTCGTTCCTGAGCAGGAGCTAAGCCGCAAGGCCGATAAAGTTGATCCGGTTGGCAGTACAACAGTCGAGAAACCCCAAGATTATTATATTCTGCAGGCGGGTTCATTCCGCAGCGCTACAGATGCAGAGCAAATGAAAGCGAGACTCGCACTGCTCGGTTCAACGGCTTCCGTACAAAAAGTAACGGTTAATGGTCAGGCCTGGCACAGGGTACGGATCGGACCTTTCCAGGGAGCCCGTGCAGCTGACGATATGCGCCGTCTGTTATCCGAAAACAAGATCGATACCCTTGTCATGAAGGCCAACCCCTGATACTTCCCCGGCAAACCCTGCCCCTGTCAGAAACAATTTAAGCTGAAATTTAACTCAAGTTTATGGAGCTTTAAGCGCAGATTAAGCATGCCTGCATTAAGGTTTACCTGTGTTACTGAACGCTATCGGGCCGCCAGCCTGTTCGAACCAATCGGTTCAGGTCAAAGCCAGGTTGACGAAGTACCGAAGAAAGGGGAGCGGTAAACGCGCCAGAGGTCTTACCGGCGCATGTTAAAGCGCTCGTAAGGTAATACGGTAACGGGTCGTGTTGGAATTCTGCAGCGCGACCCGAAGCTTATGCTTGCACATTCGATCCATTGCTCGGTTCAGACACCCGTGGCATTTCCCGGCTAGTGTGCGTACAAGTCCGGTTTTTCACCGACTTTGGCCGTTACTGGCCTGTTTACCCTGACTTGCCATTGTTTGAATGCCCGCCATAATGTTTCGCCTTTCCACAAACCGGCAGCATCATCAGCAAAGCCGCTTGTATCAAGCTCAGCAATTGCCATCTGCAATACCGAATCACCACAGGCTGAACCAAAGTCCCGCATACTTCCGCGTTGTGCTGGCGGTGCGTAATTCCTGATCCATTGAGCAAGATCTTTACGTGCTCCCGAAGCATCATTGTTCCGGCACGCCTGTCGAAAACGATTTAGCAAGTCGGTCTCACCCAGGGACATAGAACGCTTTGAAACCAATGGTTCCGTGCCATTTCTGCCTCGCTGGAAGTAAAAAAACAGGGTCAGTAGCCATAAAACTGCAAACCCTGCGGTGCTGGCTTTCCAAAGGATTGTATTAGCTGGTACGCCCGTATTTTCAAAGGATACACCTGCAGGAACTTGGGTAGTGCCGTTCACTGTTGACGGCGGCATACTGACCGACGTGTTCAATTCGGAAGGTAAAACATTGACCCGGTGCTCCGGCAATACGGCAGTTCGTTGCTTATGTGCGACTGTGTCCCACCAGTCCAGCCTGATTTCCGGTAAAACCATTTCGCCGGGTTGCTCCGGAACGATGGCATAGCGGAATTCCTTATGACCCAGAACCCATTCTCCGTCATCACGGCTAATACCTTGTGGTTGGTCCGGATAGATACGTGCATCGGCTATTTCCGGCCACACAGGCTCTTCAAGCATATTCTCCTCAAGCCCCACGGCATCGACTATTACGGTGCGTGTAATTGGTTCGCCAACATGCAGTTTTTCATTGTCTGTAATTTGCTGTGAAAGGGTGATCCGCCGTGCCGGCAACCAGAAATCACCTGTGAACGACGAGGGTCGCGGGCTGATCTCCAGTGTTAATGGTTCGCTTTCTACCTGCACACGGCGACCACGTACTGTCGGCTGCCATAGGCGGTCTGACGGCCTTTCAATCAAACGTCCGCTGAGTTGCATAGCAGGAATGGTAAGTGTGCCGGAGCGTTCGGGAAAAATGGCGTAACGCCTCTCAAGCACACGGTAACGCTCACCATTACGATCCGATTGATATGGAACCTCATCCAGCAAACGTACCGAGGCCTGTGCAGGTGACGGTGGATTGATCGCCGCCTCTGTCAGGTTAGCCTGGTAGAAAATTCTGACCATCAGGCTGATTTGTGAAAGCACGTAATACGGACCCCCGTCAGGCTGTACTGTTACCTCTATAAATACCGGCTCGGCAGCACCTGGAGCCAGGGTTGGTGCCGCTGAAACCTTTAAGGTCAGCGGGTTTGAGCTGGTGCCGGGAAACTTTAAAGCAGGTATCAGTAAATTGCCCTCGCGTTTCGGTTCAAGCGTAATCACCAGGCGGACACTTGCCGTTTGAGCACCGTTCACAAATGACATCTGGGTTTCGGAACGCCGGTTCAATACATCGAAATCCGCTTGTAATACCGAAAAATCAGAATCCAGGCTCTGGTTGGTATCGCTGGTTTCCAGAATCAGGGTAACCGTTTCACCTACCACTGCACTGCTGCGGTCCAGCTTGGCCGTAACTGCAGCGGCTTGGGCCATTGAATATGCCAGTAATAAAACCAAGGCCAGGGTCAGCTTGCCGAGCAGCCTGCGTGTTTGACTAAAAACCATCTTTTTCATTCCTGATTACCACGTCTCAGATTCATCAGCGGGTGCACCCCGGCGTTCATGCTGATTGCGAAATTTACGCCTCAGCAATCCACCCGGATCGTCCGGAATACGCCGCAACCATTGCTCCATGGCCTGTGCGTCTTCTTCTGACCAGTTTTGTTCCATCTCAGATTCCGAGGGCTCGCCGGACTCCTCACCCTCTTCCTGCTCTTCAGATTCTTCTTCGCCCTGCTCGCCTTCCTGCTGATCTTCAGAGGACTGCTCTTCGCTTTCTTCGGACTCGTCGCCCGACTGCTCTTCGTTGGACTCGCTTTCCGAATCCTGTTGTTCCTGCTGCTCTTGCTCTTGTTGTTCCTGCTGCTGTTTCATCTGTTCCACCAGGTCCCGGTTGAAACTGGCATCCTCCATCTCCGGATCCAATGCAAGCGCTGCATCATAGGCGGCGAGGGCAGCTTCAAACTCTCCCATCTGAGCCATTGAATTTCCGCGGTTATAATGACTGTTCGCCAGTTCCTGCCCCTCTTTCGTCTGTGACCATGATTGGACGGCATTGGCATAATCGCCACTCCGGTAAAAAGCTTCACCGGCAATTTCCGGACTCTTTGCAAGTACCGCCGCGTCTACTGCACGTTCGTCCCGGAGAGCAGCCTGGGCCTGTTGATCCCTGGTGGCCCACAGATCATCCCAGAAACCCGCTTCCGCATCAGTGCTAATCATCAAGCCAGGTAAAACCAGCAATGGAACGACAAATAGCAACCCCCGGCGGAAACTGAAAGCAACCAGGGGCAACAGTACGAGTAGCAACCATGGCCCTACGTCTTTCCAGCGCTCACCCAATGCATCATCCTTGCGTGAAAATTCATTTCCCTCGACTGCTGCCCAGGGTGAAGTCGCGGCACTTCCTGCTGTGAGTTCCGAGTATCTTCCACCACCGGCGCTGGCTATGGCCTGCAAGGCATTACGTTCAAGACGGGCAACGACAATATTGCCATTGCTGTCACTGACGAATCCTTCGCCACTTGGAATCGGTGCACCTTGTACAGTACCAACAGCCAATACGGACGTGAAAATCCCCTGCTTTGCCAGTTTCGCAGCAACATTCGCGGCCGCGCGACTACCACTGTCCGCAATCAATAGAATTTCGCCCCGGGCCATACCGGATCGTTTTAACAATTCAGCTGCCAGTTCCAGTGCACGGTCAGGTCGGCTACCGGAAACCGGAATCACATCCGGTCGCAATGCGGGTAGCATGTTTCTGATGGTGTTGGTATCACTGGTAAGCGGTGAGACAACAAATGCATCTCCAGCAAAAGAGACCAGGCCGGTCTGACCCTCCGCTGTCGCTTCAAGCATATCGGACAACCTGAAGTGCGCCTGTGCCAGCCGGTTGGGTTTCAGGTCTTCGGACAACATTGACAGGGATAAATCCAGAACCAGCACACGCGCGTCACGTGACGTAAAAGCGCTATCCGGTAGTTTTTCCCAACTCGGTCCTGCCAGTGCGATTGCAGCAAGCAGCCACACAAGTCCTGCCAGCCACGGACCGAACCGAGATGGCTTTGCCGCCGCCTTGCCAACACTTAACCAGCGCAATAAATGTGAATCACATACCTTGCTCCAGTCGCCCGAAGGACGACGTAATCGCCGCCATACCAAGGGTAAAATAACAGCCATGGGCACGAGGGTCAGCCATAATGGCCGTATGAAATGAAGTGGTAATGCATCCATCATGATGTCAGCACGCGCAGGTTGAATGGCCTAATCGAAAACACGGCTGCCAACAATGCCAGGATATAGGCAATACCCATGGGCCAGTAGAACAACTCATCGACCGGGCGGATGGTTTCAACATCGCTCTCAACAGGTTCAAGCTCATCCAGTATTGCGTAAATTTTTTCAAGACTTTCCGCATCACGCGCCCTGAAGTAACGTCCGCCGGTCTGGTCTGCAATCGCACGCAGGGTATCTTCATCAAGATCGGCAGAAGGGTTTACCACCCGGCTACCAAAGAAGTCCTGCACCATCATTTCATCTGCACCGACACCAACTGTGTAGACGGTCAGCCCGTCACGGGCGGCAAAACCGGATGCCTGCAAGGGCTGGACTTCACCGGATGTGTTTGCACCATCAGTTAGCAATACAAGCACCCGATCGGCCGCCGCGTCATCGCGCAAGCGTTTGACCGCGAGACCAATGGCATCACCGATGGCCGTTTCACGTCCTGCAAGACCAATTTCAGATTCATCCAGCAATGTAGCGGTGGTCTGAGTATCGAAGGTTAACGGTGTCTGAAGATAAGCACGGCTACCAAACAGAATCAGCCCGACACGATCTCCGTGACGCCGCTGGATAAACTCTCCCGCAACCTTTTTCACGACTTTCAGGCGATTGACTGCTGTTTTGTTCAGGATCATGTCCTGTGTATCCATACTGCCGGAAATATCAACGGCCAGCAGCAAATCACGGCCGGTCACAGGCAGACTTTCGATTTCACCAATCCACTGCGGCCGGGACGCTGCCAGTACCAGCAGTAACCAGACCAATGTGGCCATCAGGGCAAGTAGCGGTCTACGCATCCAGCCGGCCTTACCACCGGCTACTGCCGAAAACCACGGCACACGCAATGCCTGTGTATCACCCGATGGCGAGGCTGGCAGCAGATAGCGCAACAACCAAGGTACCGGTGCCAGCAAAAGCAACCAGGGCCAGGCGATGGCAAAGCCTGTTGTGAGCGCTTCTTCAGCCATGCTGCCTGATCCAGTTACGGGTTAGTTCACACATCAACTCAGGATCGAACTTCGGTGCAGGATCATAAGGCCCCGAGACCAGCACACCAAGTGACTCTGATGAATGTGATTTCTTCATTTTCTCAATCAGAAAATCCGCCCAGTCCTGACCGGCCATCGCAGCACAATTCTCACTTTGGAATGCCCTCAGCGCGACCAGCTTGAAAATACGATTCAGTGTTGACAAATATGCCTGTGGATTTTTTTGAGGATCGATATTGGCATTCAAATGGTCAATCCATCCCAGCATTTGCCTGCGACGCTTATGAACCCTGTAACGCGCAACAACACGCCGGCCCAGCCAGCTCAGTAAAACCAGTAGCAATAGGCCCAGCACCCACCAACCCGGCGCCGGCGGCCACCATGAAACAGGTGCTGCCGAATGGATATCACGTAATTGTGATAACAGATCCGGATTCATCCGCGACGCCCTACCAACAGCCGTAATTCACGGCCCAGCACTTCCACGGGGTCGTCGGATGTTTTTAATACCATCCAGCCACACTTGTGACGATGAAACATACGCCGTGGTATTTCACCATGCTCACTGCTCATCCGGTCAAACTGACGGCGTGACTGCTCCTGGTGTGTATCGAGCATGGCGCTGTTATCCCCATCAGAAATGGGGAATCTGCCGGCGGGGAGAAACTCTTCCGCAGGATCCATAACCTGGCAACCGATTACATCGTTGTGCTGCCGTAAGCGTGACAGGTGACGGTGACACTGTTCATCCAGGTTGAAAAAATCACTGATGATCAATACCAGGCTGCCCGGGCGCACCGCGTGCCGGACACGCTCGAGTGATACAGAAAGTGGTTTTTGTCCCTGCTGAGCCGTTTCGGGGTTCAGCCAGTCAACCAGCCCCTGGATAACCCGCATCGCTCCTCTGCGACCGCCTGTCGGGCGTAATTCACGATGATCATCCGAGGTAAACAGGAAGGCACCAATACGATCACCCCGGCGCACTGCAGCCCAGGCGACAGCAGCGGCCAGCTGTCCGGCAGCAACAGACTTAAGCCGTGTTCGGGTGCCGAAGTAAAGACTGGGACTGGCATCAACCACGACCAGTACAGGCCGCTCTCTTTCCTCCTGAAAAATCTTTGTGTGCGCCTTACCGGTTCGAGCTGTTACACGCCAGTCCATATTGCGGATATCATCACCGGGAAGGTAGTGACGCGACTCAACATAATCCACTCCCCGCCCACGGAAGCGGGAGCGGTAGGCACCCGCCAACGAAGATGCGGCAGGGCTGTGCATTGGCAGGCTAAGTGCGTTGCAGCGGGGTTTTAACGCGATCAACTCGGGGGCGCTTAAATGAATGCCATCCCCTTGAAAACCTGTCATGGAACAGGAACCAGATCCAGCAGGCGGTTGACCAGTTCATCGACAGTGACACCATCTGCCTCCGCCTCATAAGACAGTAATACACGGTGTCTCATCACTTCGTGTATCACCGCGTGAATATCGTCTGGAGATACAAAATCACGACCATCAATCCAGGCCCGTGCCCGTGCGCAGCGATCCAGCCCTATGGTGGCTCGTGGGCTGGCGCCATAACTGACCAGGCGGCCGAGTTCCTCGTCCCAACTGCCCGCATCACGGGTTGCCAGCACCAGTTGCACGATATACTCCTGCAAGGCCGGCGCCATGTGTAGATCCAGCACCTGTCTTTGGGCGGCAAAAACCTGTTGCTGGGTTACCAGCGTTTTGGGCTCGGATTTTGTACCCAGTTCGTCACGGGCCTGTCCACGGGCCAGTTCGAGAATATCCTGTTCCGCTTTCGCATTGGGGTATTCGATCGCCACATGCATCAGAAAACGATCGAGCTGTGCTTCGGGCAGCGGGTAGGTGCCCTCCTGCTCAATCGGGTTTTGTGTAGCCATTACAAGGAACAATGGCGGCATCTTGTAGGTGACCCTGCCCACGGTTACCTGGTGTTCACCCATGGCTTCGAGCATGGCCGACTGAACTTTGGCCGGTGCCCGGTTTACCTCATCGGCAAGAATCATATTATGGAAAATCGGGCCCTGCTGAAACTCAAAGGTACCCTCTTGCGGTCTGTATATTTCCGTACCAGTCAAGTCAGCCGGTAACAGGTCAGGAGTAAACTGGATACGGTGAAAATCACCTTCGATACGTTCCGCCAGCACCTTGATAGCCGTGGTCTTGGCAAGTCCTG
>JAOUCZ010000293.1 GCA_029859505.1 Lysobacterales bacterium
CCAAACCCTGTGAGTGTAATTTACCAACTGCCAGACGATGACTGCTTTGGCCACCAGCGCCGTTTATTGCCCAATTGCCGCTGCTGATAATTCTCCTGTCATCATTAGCCGACTGTGAACTCTGTGTATTATTGACTTTTTCTATTGACCAGCCCCGGCGGCCCAGATCGCTGCTCCCGCTATCCCGGCCTGATTGCGCAGTTCTGCCGGCACAATCCGCGTTCGGAGCAATTGATCTTCCGACAGGAATTTTTTGTGCTTTTTACTGACACCGCCGCCAATGATGATCAGTTGCGGGGAAAACACATGTTCGATATGAAGGCAGAATTCATTCAGACGTTCACCGTACTCGTACCATTTAAGACCATGGTCTTTTTTAATCCGCCCTGCCATGTACTGTTCTACCACGTCTTCATGGCTGGCCAGGAAAAGTTTGCCTATCTCCAGGTTTGGCACCAACCTGCCATCCATGAAAAGGCCACCCCCCACACCTGTACCAAGGGTCACAGTGATGACAACTCCATCAATACCCTGCCCTGCACCGTATCGCATTTCCGCCAAACCGGCAGCATCGGCATCATTCAACACCATGACATGACAAGCGGTTGCAGCCGAGAATTTTTCATTGACTGATTGGCCAACCCAACCGGATACGTGATGGGCCGTGGGCGGGGTCAGAACGACACCGTCAGCCACTGCGGCCGGAAACCCAACCCCGACGGGTCCCTTGTAACCGAACTCGTCGACCAGTGCGGCAATGGTTTCTGTTACGGCGTCAATATTGAAACCGGGAGGAGTTTCTATGCGAATTCGCTCACTGACAAGCTCACCATCGTCCGTGTTCACCAAAGCCCCTTTGATACCACTGCCGCCAATGTCTATACCCAATACCTGCATGATTTCTCCAAATTTACGGGGTCTAACTCACTTTCCGATTACCTGCTTAGACCTGATTCCGGTTGCCGTCTACTCTAACTTGTTCGTATAACGCACTATAATAGAACATGACAATCGACAAATCCTGTCCACAGGTCAGTACATTATCTTCAGCCACTTAAAATAAGCCCGGGTACTTTTATGAAGCTATTAGCCTTTGCAGCCAGCAACAGCAAGAAATCCATCAATGCTCAACTGGTCAACTATGCTGTTGGTATGCTTGAAGACGTTGACGCTGAGGTTTTGGATCTGAATGACTTTGAAATGCCGTTATTTAGTGTCGACCGGGAAACGGAATGGGGGATTCCTGAATTGGCCCACCGTTTTTACAACAAGATCGGTGAAGCGGATGCGCTGCTGATTTCCCATGCGGAGCATAATGGGTCTTATACAGTAGCGTTTAAAAACCTGTATGACTGGATCTCACGGATTGACGCAAAGGTTTATCAGGGTAAGTCTTTGATCCTGCTGGCTACGTCACCTGGCGGTCGTGGTGCATCGGGTGTTTTGGCGACAGCTGTGAAAAGTGCACCGCACTATGGCGGCAATCTTAAAGCGAGTTTATCCATCCCCGGCTTTTACAGTAATTTTGATACAAAGACGGGTTCGGTCTCCAACCCGGAAATTCAAAGTGCACTTGAAACCACATTGGCCAGCTTATTTACAATCAGGCGGCCAGTCCCAAGCCTTGATTAGGCGCTATCCACTGCCTTATAAGTGTTCCGGTTCACCCTGCCATAAAAGCCGGTAACCAAGCTCGTCTGCTTCTTCCACGTGCTCCAGCAATGCACTGAATTTTTCCTTGAACATCTGGTCTGCATGTGATTTTTCATGTTGTTCAAATGATTTCCAATAGGTCAGGATAGCAACGTGTTTTTGCTCTTCGCGGACATTTTTAAGTGAACCCTCAGCAGATGCAAAACCTGTGAATTCAAAAACCTGACCTGCAATAAAACCACCTTTATCATGGTAGGTGTTTTTTACCACATTACACATTTCGCCAAGTTCCATTTCCACGTCTTCGGCTGTAATACCCTCTCTTAAGTAGACCCGGTTGAATAGCATGACACAATCGAATGGAATGGTAATTGGATGAAACATTTTTGTTAGTCCTCTTGGAAGTCAACTCCGATTAATGAACTCTAGGGTATTTATAATGCGCTTGTTTTGTGAGTCACAAAATGCCATAGGTCAAATTGTGATGAAGTTATGACAACCTGGAGGCACTAAGATATATAGGCAGTAGCACCTGATCTGGCGGAGGGCGCACTGACCCGGATATGCCATAATCCTCTTATAGACAAGAGTATCTTTCTAGCCAGTTTCCTGCTTCTTTTTCCATTCAGTCCTTAAGCACTCTTCTCATTGGCTGCTTTTTCATATAGGTCAGTGAGCGCCAGCACCATTCGAGCGGACCAAAACGAAAATGGTGCAACCAGATTTTGCTGGTGATTAACTGGAATATCCATACTCCAAAGACCACGTAATACAGTTGATGGCGGGCCAGCGCACCAAATAGACCGAATCCCAACCCGGTAAAGACGAATATAGCGATTACGCTGTGTGATATATAGTTGGTCAAAGCCATGCGCCCAACCGCTGCCAGGCGAATTTTCAGCCAGTGAAGGCAATTGCAGGAACAAAATAAAGCCAGCACCCCAAGGTGTCCCGCTGTCGTGCCGATGCGCCCTATATCGTATGTGACTTCTGCCTGGGATTTCGATAACACGTCGAAACCACCATCCAGGATGATTCGGGTTTCATAACCGTTGACCGCAAGCCCAATCCCATAACCAAACAGGATTAACATCCAGTAGAAGTTTCTGGATTTCGTCAATGTCAGCACGCCTGACTTCATCAGGGCCATACCAATAAGCATGAACGCCATCGCGTCGAGTACCAGATAGCGATAGGCTATTTCAGATTCAAAATGAAAAACGATGGGTGCCTGATTCTTCACGATGCCAAAATATCCACCCCGGCGGTAATCTATGATCTCCTGCAACTCCTTATCCGTCGGTTTTGCTTCTTTTAGTATTTCTTCCCAGGTCTCGATGGCTTCACTCTGGCTCTCATCCAGCTCGACTTCGGAACCTTTCACAATCAATGCTGCTTCGTAGGCTTCGTGTTTGTCCAGCAACACCTCTCGTTCAGCAAAACTCCAGGTGAAAAGAATGACATTGATGGAAAGCCCCATGATCAACAGGGTTTTGGGTGCCGCTTTGCGTAGCGGAAACAGGAACAAGGCAGCGATAGCGTAATAGAAAAGGATGTCGCCTACCCACAACAGCAGATATGCGTGCGCCATACCAAACAACACCAGCAATACATTACGGCGGTAGTAAATATCCGCTATCTGCACGCTGTCACTTTTGGCCTCAGCACGTGAGGCCAAAAGGATAATTCCTGCCCCAAACAACAGGGAAAACATACCACGCATAGTGCCTTCAAAAAACATATTGGTGGTCACCCAGGCGAGAAGATCCCAACCCTCGGCACCACCATAAACGGTGGGGTCACCATAGGCCTTTGGCAGACCCATGCCGGCGATATTCATCAGCAGAATACCGAATAGTGCGACACCCCGCATAATATCGAGCGAGTTAATGCGTTCACCGTGCTTGACGGGACCGTCCCCGGTTAATTCAGTACCAGGATAAGTGGACAATGACTCGTTCATTTTTGCGCTCCGAAATTATTGTTATTAGCAAGGCTATTGATTGGATGCCCTTATTAAACATAGCAGAGATTTCGAATAACGCTTGTCCGCTGCTTCAATCCAGCGGGGTGGCCTCTGCAAAAGGTATCACACCGATCGCATCATAAATGGCCGCTGGCTGGAAGAGCCGGTCGCCCTGCACAACCAATGTAGCTTTGTGCAAGGTGGTAATATCTTCAAGCGGATTACCATCCACCAGCACCAGGTCGGCATATTTACCCTCGTTTATTGAACCGGTAGCCGCCTCCTGGCCGACGACCTTTGCCGCATTCAAAGTTGCGATTCGCAGCACATCAATGGCCGGGATTCCTGCAAGCACATACAGTTCCAACTCCCGTAACACGGTAAAGCCCGTGAAATAATCGGTGCCTGCCAGAATGGGTACACCACGGTCAAACAAGAGCTTGGTCATGGCCAGCAACGCATCGGCTGATTTCTTATAGCGCTCATCCATGGCCTCGTCTTCGATATCCATGGTCGCGGTCATCATGCCTCTGCGGAACCCGGGTGGAAAATGATCAGCAATCGCTGCGTATTCAGCATCCATTTGCCGGTCACGGGTCAGCAATAGACTGAGAAATGTGGAAACAGTCAAATCAACTTCAATATCTTTTTCGACCAGGTCGTCGATAAACGCCGTCACTTCCGGGCTTTCTAAATCCAGCTTATATGCCTCGTCACCAATCAGGGAAAAGCGCAAACGCTGACGCGTATCCAGCTTGTCACCGGCGAGGAAATTCAGAAACAGCATATTGATGTGCTGAATCTCGTCAAAGCCGGCATCAATGGCCTGCTGAGCC
>JAOUCZ010000294.1 GCA_029859505.1 Lysobacterales bacterium
CGATCCACATACGGTGCAGGATGACAGCGTGTTAATTTGCACCCAAAACTGCCCCAGGTTTTGCACTGAAAATTACTCTTGGTGAACGGCTGCTTTGCGCTCAGGAGCGGACTGTCACGTAATGGGATGGTGATAGGCAGCTAACGGCCACAAGCCGCTGTTTAGCTAAATGTATCCGGCCCCCTTACTGTTGGCCCCCTTACTGTTTTGTCGCAGGATTTGGCCAAATTTCGTAATCTTGCCAAGATCAACTGGGATTTGCCGACCTGTTGGATTCGCGCATCAACATTGAACTGCACCGTCTGCGCCAATTCGCCGCGGAAATCCAAACGTTAATCGACGAGGAATACAGGTAAATTCCGGGCAGCCCTACTTCGCTTAAAACTTGAACCTAGTATGTTTAGCTTTGGCTATTGCCGGACTGAAGTCCTGAGCATCGCTGATATTTCAACTTGAATTACCTCAGATTGAAAGCAAGTTTGGTTCTATGACCTATACTTCAAGTTATCAGATTAAAAATAATAAATCATAACCCTACCAATTCCGCGCAGGCAGACTATATGAAAACTCAAGGCTTAGAGATGCACCTTGCATCTACCATTCTCATCCTGACGTGTTTGTTGTTGCCCTTTCAAACTGCAATTGGACAATGGTCCCCTCCAAAAGACCTAAAGAAACAAGTAGATACGCTGAATGAAGAACAGGTCGAGTTTCTCACGTCCGGTGCTGTGCTCCAGTTTTTGCCACAGCAGCAGTTGGAGCATGAACTGAGCACGCGTGATACCGAAAGTTTGCTGGGTCTGCTAAACGATTTGATGGCCTTATCCGCTGAGATGAGCTATGACCCTGAGCGTGATATGGGAGCAACACCGCTTAATATTCATTCCAAACGCTTTAACAGGGGCACACTGCCAACACCGCCCCTTCTACGCAAAATGGAACGTGACCCGGGGCCATTCAGTGTGCACCGCTACCTGTTTCCACAGACCGGCGTACCGACTTTTGCCGGGGCAAAAGTTGCTATCTGGCCGGAAGACCTGGTCGCGGGTAAGGTGGATGTCGCCATTATCGGTGTACCCAGTAACGCAGGCAGTGGCCGGCGTGATGCCAATCATGGCCCGAATGAAATGCGTGCCACCAATACCATCGTGATACCGGATGTGCAGTCGCTTATCAAACCGGATGAGGTGTTATCGCTGGCCGACTACGGTGATTTTTCCGTTGACTGGCTGGCCACCGAACTCTCAATTGCCCATGTTACCGACATGGTTGCTGAAACCGCAGAAACCGGCGCTATACCCATGTTGGTCGGTGGTGACACATCCATGCTTTACCCCGGTGTAAAAGGTGTCGCCAGGGCACGTGGCAGTGCGACTTTTGGCTTATTGCAGCTTAACGCACATCCTGACGCCGAGCGGTTTGGAGATCACACTGTATCTGACCGCCAGTCGATGTTCCTGTTGCTCGATGAAGGTATCGTCAACGGCGGCGACACCATTCAGGTGGGGTTGCGCGGGCCTGAGGTGGATGTTGAAACACTGCAATGGCTGCGTGACCAGAAGGTGCGTTATCACACGATGGCCGAAATTCAGCAACGCGGTTTTGACAATGTGCTAAAGCGTGTTATTAGTGAAGTCGACAAGGGTCCGGATGCATTTTTTGTTTCTATTGATGTAAGTGTTATCAGCCCGACCGATATGCAAGCAGCAGGTCGCATGACACCTAATGGATTGCGTGCTGAGGAAGTTGCACAAGCCATCCGCCATGTTTGCGCTGCGAAAGAGATTGTCGGTTTTGAAATTACCGATTTGGCACCGATGTTGGACCTCTCGCGCTTATCGGTTCTCAATGCCAATTCCATGCTCAATGCCTGCCTTATTGGTATTGCACTGCGCAAGAATGGCCTTCGCCCTGAATACGTACACCCACTGGCGCTTGATCATGGACAACGATAATAAGCAGCGGAAACCCGTTAAGGAAGTTTTGATGAGACTCAGTTCAATTGACGTTCGCGCCACCCTGTTTATGCTGGCATTGACTATGACCCCGCTTGCTATCGCCGCTGACGAGGCCGCAACCGAAGCCGAACAGGCTGTGCCTGCTAAACCAGTGAAAACACCTGAACACGTAACCGGCAACAAGTTATATCCGTTTGATAGCAAAGACCCACGGGATGTAGTCAAACCACCGATAGAACTGCCCGATAGCGTGCTGCCAAAGCTCGAACTGCTAACAAAGGAACAGATCGTGTTTCTAAAAAGCGATGAAGCGAGGGCCTTTACCGGCTCGGCAAAAGACACCGTGGAAGAGCTAAACAAGCGATCGCCAAAAGAAGTAAAGGCTTGGGTTTCCGTGATGCAAATGGTGGTTGAACATAATAATTATAAAGAGGGCCGGGATTCACCGAACATTCCTCTCAATACCGAATCACCGCAATTTAATGCCTGGCGCCTGCAGCGACCGCGAAGCATGGATCCAAAACGCGAAGCCGGCCCAATTGGTCTCGGTCGTTATGATGGTCGCGGCGGTCCGCCTACTTTTGGCCGCCACCCGTTGGCGCTGACGAAGGAAGACCTGATCGCCGGCAAAGTGAATGTAGCGATCCTTGGAGCACCGTTGAACATGGGCTCGAATTGGCGTGATTCGGGGCAACGCGCCACCGCAGAGCTCCGCTTGTTGGGTTGGCCAATAGGCGGTTTGGACCAGTATGTTCAAGTTGACGCATCCAAGGTTTTGAAAATTGTTGATTATGGAGATGTCGCAGTCGACAACAATAGTACCGAGCGCTCCATGCAACATGTTCGGGAAATCGTACGCGAAATTGCCAGTACCGGTGCGATACCGATGATTGTCGGTGGCGACCACTCTCTTGAGTACCCCAATGTTGCGGCTTTGGCGGATATTTATGGTAAGGAAAAAGTTTCTGTTATCCACTTTGATTCCCACTACGATGCCTGGTGGGGTGGAAATCACCTGATTGGTCATGGCTACCCCGTATACCGGCTAATTAACGAAGGTCATGTGAGGGCCGCCGATTATATCCAGGTAGGCTTGCGTTCAAGGGGGCCGGATAAAACGGGTTTTAAATGGATGCGCGAACAGGGCATGAGATACCACAATATGGCCGAAGTGGAAGCGCGTGGTTGGAAAGCAGTGCTTGACCGGGTTGTTGCCGAAGCCAGTGAAGATGGCCGCAAGCTTCATATTTCATTCGATATTGACGTTCTTGACCCGGCCTTCGCCGTGGCAACCGGCACCCCCGTTCCCGGCGGAATGACTATGCGCGAAGCGATACCCATCGTGCGCCGTTTATGTGCCGAATCCAACGTAGTTGGTTTCGACCTGGTCGAATTACACCCGGCGCTGGACCCAACCTACAAAACCACGCTCAATAGCGCGCACATCATCAAAGCCTGCCTGACCGGACTGGCGATGAACAAGGAAGGAATTACAGATCCCCACTACTTAAGCCCGTTGTCTTCCGAGCATGCCATCGATGACTATTACGGAGATCAGCAAAAGTACCTGGACGCTACCAAGGCAGAGGAAGATGCCGCAAAAGCAAAAAAGGAAAAGGCTGAGAAAGAAGCTGAGGAAATTGACTTAGCATACGAATTTATTGGACCCATAAACCCCACATAGTTGAGCTACAATCCACGAATTAGCTTGATTCCCCACTTTGCGTTTTCGAATTTGGGTTTTCACACAGCCTCGGTCAGGAACGGAAATCCAAATAAAAGAAAAGGGCCGCCAGAATGACGGCCCTTTTTGCCTGTTAGTGCTTGTTAGACGGCCTGTTGTAGATTGTGAACCAGCCTTCTCCGTAAGAGGGAAACCCACTGTCATCAAATTCGACATACCCGCCATCGGTATATCTGCGACCGTACCAGTCGGCATATTCCCCATTAGTATAGGTAACGACGCCCTTTCCCTACCAGTCGACATCGGACACATACCCGAACGTTTCATATCCGGCCATGATGAGCAATCCTGGATTGCTATAATCACAGGTTATCGGATTTTTGTTTGCAAACTTATATGAATGTTCTAGCGAAGTTATAGCGTTCCAGCCTCGTATTATTAAGTATAGTTAATGGACTGAACAGTTGACGTAACGTGTCTCAACCGCATCTGGTATGTCGATAGAGTGAATGCTGGCGGGGTTTCCATAGCCCCGATCAAAAAGACGAGCTATGGTGTGCATAGAATCGCCTTGCTGCCACCAATCCCGCATTATTTCCTTCTGTGCATCTGAGTAATAGATCCTCGATCTTTGCTTCATTTCCAACAACCCACTCCCTGTATTTAGAGTTTAGGTGTTGCATTGACCGGTTGAATCCGCAGGGCCAGATTGCCATTCAACCAGGGCAGTTGGCCGGTGTCGCTGGTCTCACCTTTAGGGATAATATGGCCAGCGGGTTTACCAGGACGCCAACGCGTCA
>JAOUCZ010000295.1 GCA_029859505.1 Lysobacterales bacterium
ACGCGAAACACATTGCGGCGTTTTAATTCTTTAAAGAAACTCATGTTTGTCCTTCGGGAAGCAATTCATATCCGCTCCCGGTTTTTTCTACGTGTGCTGCTATCTTTTGTCATCGTCACTTTGTCCATTCCGGTTCTTGCAGCATTTCAGTGATCAGTTTCCGGGCCTGGAGTTTTTCCTGTTTCATTTCTATCAGTCGCGCAGCAATTTCGGGATGCGTCGTGATCGGGGTCAAAACGGGGTCATCCCAGAAGACGCCACGGACCGGCAAACTCGACAGCGGCTGAGCCAGGTCTTCCCGGGCTTTCTCAATGGCCGAATCGAGATCGCCCCTGAACAGGAAATCCACCGCCTGGCCGTACGGATCTTCTAACCACCAGGAGCCATTTGCCCTCAGGTTCTGAGCGTATGCCTCCCATGCGATTGATCTTTCGTCAATGCTGCTGAATCCGCTCATCAATACAATGCTCTCCCATTGCATCAGAACACCCTGAACATCACCGGGAAGCTGTTCAAACGATGTGATTTCCGGGCGCAGGCCCACGAGAAAGTTATAGGCTTCTTCGTACCGGCCGGCCTTGCTCATCATAAGTCTGTAACTGAGCAGAGCCGTCGTGAAAATGTCCTGTCGCATACTCGCAGTTGAGGAAATCATCTTCTCCGCGACCGCGATCACTTCAGCTGTATCTCCCCGTGCAAGTGCGCGGTCGATGAGCAGGCGTTGCAAAATATCCGAATTGGGGGCCAGTGCCCTGACCCGGTCTAACCAGTGGTCACCTTCCTCGGGTAAGCCCCATTCATAAAACTCCCTGGCCATGTGTCCGGCAACTTCATGGTCCTGCGGGTCTGACTGGACATTTTTGAGCCGCCATTCGAAAACACCCCTGATATCGTTAAGTTCGCCGGATATATATGACATTCGGCCGTAGTTGTTCGGGTCCAGCGGATCTAACTCAACAGCTTTTAAAACTGACCTGCGGGCATCTTCAAATTGTTTTAACCTGCTGTAGACATTCCCCTGCATGGCGTATAGCTCAGCAGACAAAGGGTCAAACATGAATCCGGCCTCAATGATTTCCAATGCATCCCCGGGTCGATCGAGCCCATAGGCAAAAGCCATGGCGGTCTGGCCGCGAATATAGGTTTCCGAGGGTAACAGCGGCAATAGCAGGCGCAACTCCTCTAAATCTACCCTTACCGTTTCCTGATCGCTCATCGACCATGGGTTATGCAGGGACATTAGTTCGATAGCTCTCGCCAGCCTGTTGTCCGCTTGTGATTCGCGGACCTGATCCAGCTGGGCTTTTATCTCCTGCTGCATCTGGGCCTCATCGACCAGCCCAGTGCGAAACTGAATGAAGTAGTTACGGGCAAGCCCCAGTTTTGCGTCGATAAACCCTGGGTCGATTGCCAATGACTGTTTGAACAAACTTTCGGCTGTTGCAAGGCTGGCATAGGAACCGATGTTCTGTTGTTCCAGGGCCCGCAGGTAAGTATCGTAAGCACCGGCATCACTGGTTTCGACATGAGCTAATTCAGTGTCGCCACCGAGAAGTTTTTCATCCAGCACATCGGCCACATCCTTGGCAATTTCATCCTGGATAACAAAGATATCATCGAGTGTGCGGTCGTAATTTTGTGACCAGATATGAAATCCGTCTCCGGCCCGGATCAACTGCGCGGTGATACGCACCCGGTCGCCGGCTTTTTGCACACTTCCCTCAAGTATATGTTCGACATTCAGTGCAGTGGAGATGTCCTCAATACTGGTGTTTTGACCCTTGAAGGCAAATGATGAAGTACGTGCAGCTACACGTAAATCAGGTAATTGTGCGAGCATATGCAGCAAAGTTTCTGTGAGGCCGTCGGAAAAGTATTCGTTGTCTTTATCTCCGCTCATATTGACAAATGGAAGCACGGCAATGGATTGACCTTTATCAACAATGGGGGTCGCTTCCTGTTCGGACAGGGTTGTTTCTGTCGTAGCTGCAGGTGCCTTGTCACCATCCGTTAAAACAAAGCGCTCTAATACGAGAAAGGCAATAATAATGGTCATGACACCAATGATGACGCGGTCGAGCTTGCGACCGGTTTGCGGCGTGATAGACTGTGATCGATCGACTTCTTTTTCGCGTTTGAGACCATCCGGGGTCATTTCAAATGCCCAGGCAAATATCAAGGCGGGAATAAAGCCGATCACGAGTAAAGCGATGACCAGCGTGACGGCTGAATCAGGTAAACCGATGCGGGGGAAAACTGTATCAGTTACCTGTATCAGCAGCCACGTGGCCACCGTGTAAGCGATGCCGACGCGGACGACGTTTCGGCGTTTTAGTTCTTTAAAAAAACTCATCTCTTATTGATTCCACTCCGGTTCCAGCATCATTTCAGATACCTGTTCGCGGAGTTGGGCAAATTCCGTGTCCAGTTGCGACAATCGGGCGGCTATGCCAGGGTCTTCGTATAAAGGGGCGTAGAAGGTTTTGTCCCAACGCTTGTGCCGCTCCAGATTACGTGCCATTGGCATGTTCAGACGAAAGAGGTAACTGTCAATTGCGGCGGGGATATCACCCGTGACGATGTAGTAATCCATCAAGTTGCGGCGTTTGGGGTCTTGCCAGCGGAAGCCCCGGGCTTCCCAGTGTGCAATCATTTGCAGCCAGGCTTGTTCACGTACTTCGGTACTTTCAAAGCCGGTCAGAAGCCTGATGCTGGCAATTTGCATCATCACGCCTTCGAGACCAACTGGGAACACACTGTAATCCGCTATTTCCGGACGTACTGAAACCAGGAAGTCATAGGCTTGTTGGGCCTTGCCACTATCAAGCATTAAACTGGTATAGGTAAACAGGGGGTTTGCAAAAGAACCACGCCGGTCTGGGTTTTGTGCGCTGATCACATTTTCCGCCATTGCGATGGCCTGATCAAACTCCTTTCTTGCTACTGCACGTTCAATTTCGAGGTTGTGCTGATAAGGTGAGTCGGGAACCAGCGCCTTGACGCGGGCAAACCAGCGGTCGCCTTCTTCAGGCAACTCAAGTGCATAAAGATCATCGGCAATTGCGGCAGCTAGTTCATGGTCCTGAGGGTCTACTTCCGTAGCTTTTCGTTGCCAGTTGAGTGCTGCAGGCAGGTTATTGCTTTCCTTTTCAAGATTGGCCAGGTCGGAATAATAATTTGGATTCTCGGGTGCCAGTTGCTGCGCCCGTTGCAATGCCTCACGCGCTTGATCAAGCTGTTCCTGGTCACGGTATAAATTGCCAAGCGCGCTATACAGTTCAGACCCCAGTGGGTCGACCAGCAGACCGGCCTGTATGACTTCGATGGCTTGCTGGGGTTGCTTGAAGAAAAAATTCAGGGTGTTTGCAACGACTTCGCGGGCGTAGGTTTCGCCTGGTATCAACGGCAACAGGTTGCGTAGTTCGGCGACTTCCAGTTCTCTTTCTTCTTTGTTCTTACTCGAATCGAACAGTCTTATTGAGATCACCAATTCAAAGGCTCGTGCCAGGTGGTTATCCGGCTGTTGTTCGCGTACCTGGCCAATCAAGGGGTTCGCTAATTCGACCAGTTCTTCATCATTGAGCAGACCGGTTCCATGTTTTAATAAATAGTTACGTACCAGTGCCAAACGCGCGTCAGTAAAATCCGGATCATGTGCGAGTGCCTGTTTGAAATGGTTTTCCGCAATCTCGAGACTGCTGTAAGAGAAAATCGCCTGCTGTTCCAGACCTCTAAGATAGCTTTCATACGCGGTAAGGTTTGAGGTATTTACACTGAGTTTGGGTTGATTGCTTCCACCCAGTAAAGAGGTATCCAATGCACCTGCGACATCTTTCGCAATTTCATCCTGGATCGCAAATATGTCGTCCAGGTTGCGGTCGTAGTTTTGTGACCAGACATGAAAGCCGTCTTGTGCGCGTATTAGCTGGGCGGTGATACGTACCCGGTTGCCGGACTTTTGCACGCTGCCCTCTAAAACGTGAGCAACTCCAAGGGTTTCGGAGATTTCAGTGATACCCGTGTCCTTGCCCTTGAACGCGAAGGAGGAGGTGCGGGCAGCAACCCGTAGATCAGGCAGCTGCGCCAGCATATGCAAGAGGGTTTCTGTCAAGCCATCCGAGAAGTATTCGTTGTCTTTATCGCCGCTCATATTTACAAAGGGAGGACAGCGACTGACGGACCTGAATCTGTCGGTGTATCAATCTCAACCGGTACAGATTGAGCGGTCTCGTTGGGGGCGGGTTGGCTCTCCTGCAAAACCAGCTTATCCAGCAGGAGGTAGGCGACGGTCACAGTGAGGATGCCAATGATCATCCGGTCGAGCTTACGACCGGTAACGGACGTAATAGACTGACTCCGGTCCACATCCTTTTCTTTTTTGATGCCTTCAGGCGTCATCTCAAATGCCCAGGCGAAAATGATAGCCGGTGGGAACCCT
>JAOUCZ010000296.1 GCA_029859505.1 Lysobacterales bacterium
TAACCCGAATTTGCGGGGGGGGAGGCAATTTTTCGGGCAGCCATGTTGAGCGGCATGTGAAGATTACACAGCAGCAGGCGATTCCATCTTGATTCAAATCAACTAATACCACTTTAGGTGCCAGGAAGATCAAAGAAAGCAGCGTCCTTACCATGGGCTACTGCCCCTTCAGGTTTTGATGAAAATACCCGTTCCGGACGTTGCCGCTTCACTCTATACTAGAGTTTCAGGTGAAATGGAGTTTAGTTATTATGAAAGCGAATCGGTTTTTGACGGTATTTTTTTTACTGATATTTTCCGGGCTCGTTGGCCTCGACGGAATGGCGGTTGCTGTTGCGGATGAAGAACTTGTAAATACCGAAATTCCCAAGGGCAAGCAGACCACGTTGGGACTCTATTTGACCGCTGAAGAGGCTTATCAGAAATGGCTTGCCTCGCCTGAATCGGTCAAGATTCTGGATGTCCGTACACTCGAGGAGTATATTTTCGTTGGTCACGCGACGATGGCCCGGAATATCCCCCTGTACTACCAAACACATGAATGGAATGACGAGAAAGGTCGTTTCTCCATGCAGCCCAATCCGGATTTCCTGTCACAGGTAATGCAAGTGGCTAACCCGGATGAAACGATTATGGTCATGTGCCGTTCCGGTGGGAGAGGTGCAAAGGCAGTTGACATGCTGGCAGAGGCCGGTTTCAAGCATGTATATAATATTACCGATGGTATGGAAGGTGACTCAATTGACGATCCCGGGAGTGTTTTCCAGGGTCAGCGATTGAGGAATGGCTGGAAGAATTCCGGTCTGCCCTGGAGTTACAAGATCGATCCTGAAATCTTGCCGCTGACAGGTGGTCAGGAGACAGTTTCTGGAACACCCCAAGAGTAGGCCGCGACACCGCCTATTGATTAAATGATCCGGTTTCAGGGTTAATGTTTGCGTGGCTTTTTGGAGGCCCTGGACGGTTTGCGGCCGCCATCATCACGAGGCGGTAGTCCGGTATGTTGTGTAAGAATTTTCTTACCGGTACGCCGGCGGTGCGCCTGCTCAGTATTCTTCCTGCGTGATGCCTGGTAACCATGACCGGCTTCCGGCTGGTGTTCCGGGATCAGATGCTTCTCACCGTTGCCAATCAAATCTGTTCTGCCCATTTTTCTCAGTGCTTCGCGCAGCAAACCCCAGTTAGCGGGGTCGTGATACCTGAGTAAGGCCTTATGAAGTTTTCGTTGTGCAGGGTCTTTCACAGGTAATACTTCGTCGGACTTGTACGTTACCTTGCGCAGAGGGTTTTTTGCTGAGTGATACATGGCGGTCGCCGTGGCCATCGGCGATGGATAGAAGGCTTGCACCTGGTCGGCTGTAAAGCCATTACGCTTTAACCAGATAGCGAGATTGATCATGTCCTCATCGGTTGTTCCCGGGTGGGCAGCGATGAAATATGGGATCAGGTACTGCTCTTTACCCGCCTCCCTGGAGTATTTTTCGAACATTTTTTTGAACTGATCATAGCTGCCGATACCGGGTTTCATCATTTTTGAGAGGGGACCGGTTTCGGTATGCTCGGGTGCAATTTTCAGTTGACCGCCAACGTGATGGGTTACCAGTTCCTTAACGTATTCCGGATCTTTCACCGCCAGGTCATATCGTAACCCGGAGGCAATCAGCACCTTGTTAACGCCCGGCAGTTTACGCGTATCTCGATAGAGCTGTGTCAGGGCAGAGTGGTCGGTTTTAAGGTTGGGGCAAATGCCAGGATAGACGCAACTGGGTTTTCGGCAGGCCGCTTCGATCTCTTTACTCTTGCATGCAATGCGGTACATGTTCGCTGTCGGTCCACCAAGGTCGGAAACCACTCCGGTAAACCCTGGAACCTTGTCGCGTATTTGCTCCACCTCGTTGAGGATCGACTCCTCGGAACGATTCTGAATAATACGCCCCTCGTGTTCAGTGATGGAGCAAAAGGTACAACCACCAAAACAGCCACGCATGATATTGACTGAAAAACGAATCATCTCATAGGCCGGAATTTTTTCGCCGCCGTACGCGGGGTGCGGCACCCGCGCGAATGGCATGCCAAAGACATAATCCATTTCACTGGTCGACAGAGGAATTGGCGGGGCATTCACCCATAAATCCAACTCGCCGTGCTTTTGTACCAGGGCCCTGGCGTTACCAGGGTTGGTCTCCAGGTGCAGAACCCGGTTGGCATGGGCATATAAAACCGCATCATTACGGACTTTTTCAAAAGAGGGCAGGCGTATGACCGTGCGGTCGCGGTCACGAACAGGATGGGGTTTGAAGTGGGCAGGAGAGGCACCTGCTGCAGGATCATCAAACCCATACATTGCGGCATCCCGGCGCTGTTTCTCGCCGGCATCCATCTCACGCACGTTGATATATGGGTTAACAACACGGTCAACTCTTCCCGGCCGGTCAATGCGTGTGGAATCGATTTCCCACCAGTCATCTGGCGTATCCTTGCGCACCAGTGCGGTACCACGGATATCGGTTATATGAGATACGTCTTCGCCCCTGGCCAGGCGATGCGCTACCTCGAGCAGGGCTCTTTCGGCATTGCCGTATAACAACAGGTCAGCGGTTGCATCCAGCAGGATAGAGCGGCGTACGCTATCCTGCCAGTAGTCGTAATGTGCGATGCGTCGCAGGGATGCCTCAATGCCCCCCAGGATAACTGGAACATCCGGCCAGGCTTCCTTGCAGCGCTGGCTATACACCAGTGAGCAACGGTCCGGTCTTTTGCCGCCCATCCCACCGGGTGTATAGGCGTCATCAGAACGCATCTTGCGCTCTGCGGTGTAGCGATTGATCATGGAATCCATGTTGCCGGCAGCCACACCATAAAACAGGTTTGGCTTGCCCAGGGATTTGAATGCATCTGCCGATTGCCAGTCCGGTTGAGCGATGATACCAACACGGAAACCCTGGTCTTCTAACAGACGCCCGACGATGGCCATGCCAAACGAAGGGTGATCCACATAGGCATCGCCGGTAACGATAATGATGTCGCATGAATCCCACCCGAGCTTATCCATTTCCCCCCTGGACATGGGTAGAAACGGTGCCACACCGAAACATTCAGCCCAGTACTTTTGGTATCCGAACAAATCAGTGGATGGGGTGGGAATGGTACTTTTGGACATCTAATTGTGCTCTTAGACCGAAGAACATGTCGTCGGTCTTATATTGGCGACCGCGCAATCATAGCAGGGATTTGCATATCCCGTGAGCAGGCTCATCACAAGTAGTGAGGTGTGATTGTTTTGTTCGCGTGAATTCTATGAGGGAAAACAGGCGTTTGGAAATGCTGAAACGGTGACTGGATTTTGGACAACCCCCCGCGTTTGGCAACGCGGGGGTATCCATACATACAATCTATATTCTATTCCACGTAATCATTATTCGATGCACGAAGAGTGGTAAGACAATAAGTACCCAGGCATTCAGTTGAATTCGGATCTACGCCATCGGTAAAAGTAGTATTCCAATAATAAGTTGTATCTTTTTCCAATTGACAATACCCGGGGGCACCCGTGGTTGCCCAAAAAATGCTCTCTGCGTACGCGTCTGATACATTCCTGCACTCAGGTGCCACGTTAAAGTCCCCGGGGCACTTGCTAATGGCGAAGAGTCTTGAGCCTTCGGTGGCGGTTGCTTCAAAGTTAATAATAGCGCCGGTATCTTCAACCTGCCCGGTGAAAAACTCCAATGAGATGTAACTTCTACGTGGCAGGTTTCGCACTATCTGTCGGGATTTTGGACCCGGCCAGGCCACGTCAAACTCGTCGAACCATAGATATTCGTCACCAAGAGGCAATGTCCTGGCGCAATCACCGACAACAGGTTTGGTAACAGTTACTGGTGTGAATGCGGTGACCGGGTCTGCTGTTTCGCTCTCACAGATCAGTCTTAATAAATAACTGCCTGCCGTTGAAATTGTTATTGGCAACTCTCCGGAAGGCTCTTCGATAGTCACTTGGATGCCCGAATTGTTCCATTCCTCGAGGTCACCGGATGGTGTACAGGATATTGCGTTTTGAATATTCCAGCTTATTGTGGTGCTTTCACCTTCAACGATTGAATCAGGTGTAGCGACGAAAGCTATTACTGAAATGGGTCCAACTACTGGCTCGGTAACCGTAACTGAAATAGTTTTAACGTCCTGACCTTCTGTTTCGCCATCACAGGTCAGAGTTAATGAATAGGTGTCCGCTGTCGGAATTGTTAAGGTCACCTGTCCAGACGGGACTCCAAGGGTCGAATTGTTCCATTCATCGATATCACCCGACGGTGTACAGCTTGCAGCGTTGATAGTGTTCCAGTTTATGGTGGTGCTTTCACCTGCGACAATTGATGCGGGTGATGCATAGAAGCTCGCAATTGCAGTGCTTTCAAAGCCTGCCTTAAAA
>JAOUCZ010000297.1 GCA_029859505.1 Lysobacterales bacterium
TGGATATTTACGGCGCGCTGGGCGCCGGTGCCTATATCTGCGGAGAAGAGACAGCCTTGATGGAGTCTCTGGAAGGCAAAAAAGGTCAGCCACGTTTCAAACCGCCATTTCCGGCCAATTTTGGTCTTTATGGTAAGCCCAGTACGATCAACAATACCGAATCACTGGCTTCCGTGCCGCATATCATGCGCAACGGCGGACAGTGGTTCCTCGATATCGGCAAGCCAAACAATGGCGGTCCCAAGGTATTTTCCGTTTCAGGTCATGTTAACAAGCCTGGAAATTACGAAGTTCCACTGGGTACACCCTTTAGTGAACTGCTGGAAATGGCGGGCGGTGTACGCAACGGTAACAAGCTGAAAGGCGTTATTCCGGGCGGGTCTTCCATGCCGGTTTTACCCGCCGATGTCATGATGGAAACAACCATGGATTTCGATGCCTTGGCAAAAGCCGGTTCGGGTCTTGGTTCAGGTGCGGTTATCGTCATGGACGAAACCACTTGCATGGTCAAAGCCTGTACCCGGATATCCCGCTTTTATCACATGGAATCCTGTGGTCAGTGCACACCCTGCCGTGAAGGCACTGGCTGGATGCATCGTGTTCTGCAAAGAATTGTTGATGGCAACGGCAAGCTGGAAGACCTGGAATTATTACGCTCGGCCGCAGGCCAGATCGAAGGCCATACCATTTGTGCCTTTGGTGAAGCAGCCGCCTGGCCGGTGCAGGGTTTCCTGCGGCAATTCTGGCATGAATTTGAATATTACGTGGAACATGGCCACTCGATGGTCGATGATCAGAAGGGGAAAGCTGCATGAGTACGCAGCCCGAAACAGTGGTTGATATGGTCAACATCGAAATTGATGGCCGGCCCATGGAAGTGCCTAAAAACTCGATGATTATCGAGGCCACGGACAAGGCGGGAATCAGTATTCCGCGCTTTTGTTATCACAGTAAATTAAGTATCGCGGCCAATTGCCGTATGTGCCTGGTGGATATTGAAAAGGCACCCAAACCCATGCCGGCCTGTGCAACACCGGTAATGGATGGCATGAAAGTCTATACGCAATCGCGTCGTGCAGTTGATGCCCAGCATGGTGTCATGGAGTTTCTGTTAATCAATCACCCGTTGGATTGCCCGATTTGCGATCAGGGTGGTGAATGTGAATTGCAGGATCTTGCAATGGGTTACGGGCGCTCTGTTTCCCGTTTCACCGAGCGCAAACGCGTGGTTCAGGATCACAATATCGGACCATTGGTTCAAACTGATCTGACCCGGTGTATCCAGTGTACAAGATGCGTGCGTTTTCTCGATGAAATTGCGGGAACTAACGAGTTGGGTATGTATGGCCGGGGTGACCGCTCCGAAATTGGTACCAGTCTTTCACAGGGTATTGACTCCGAATTGTCCGGCAACGTGATCGACCTGTGCCCGGTGGGCGCATTGACGAACAAACCGTTCCGCTTCTCTGCACGAGCATGGGAGTTGATGGCGCGGCCATCGCTTGCCGTTCACGATGGCGTCGGTTCCAGCCTGTGGTATCACACCCGTCGCGGCCGGGTTTTACGTGCTGTACCCAGGGACAATGAGTCTACCAATGAGGCCTGGTTATCAGATCGCGACCGCTATTCTCATTTTGGTCTCAACTCTGATGACAGGGTTCTTGAGCCCATGATCAAGGTAAAGGGTGAGTGGCAAACCACTACCTGGGATGAAGGAATACGTGTTGCGGCTAAGGCTTTACGTAAGTCTGTTACAGCCCATGGTGGTGCCGGTCTGGGCGTGCTGATGTCACCTAATGCTTCTACTGAAGAGCAGTACCTCGCCAGGCGCCTGGCGAACGGTCTTGACTGCCCGAACATAGATTATCGCCTTAGGCAACAGGATTTCAGTGATGACAAGGCCCTTGGCCGGATGGCGTCATTTCAGACACCGATGGCGGCAATTGACGATGCAGACGCCATTCTTTTGATTGGTAGTAATATCCGTCATGAAACGCCCATTTTAGGTCAACGTGTTCGCAAGGCCTGGCGCAGAGGTGCGCAGGTGGCAGCGTTGAACCCGGTTGACTGGAACTTCCATTTTGAGTTGGCGGATAAAGTGATTAGCGCGCCTCAGCACATGGTGAAAGAACTTGCCGCGCTTGCTGTTGCAGTTGCGAGCCTTGCTGGTAAAGAAATTCCTGACGCACTGCAAGCAGCAGTTTCAGGTGTCCAGGCAGAAGCGTCACATGTTGCAATGGCTGAGATGCTGAACGGTTCCGGCGCTAAGATGCTGATCCTCGGACAGGCGGCCATGGCACATGAGCAGGCTTCCTGGCTACGTCAGTTGTCAGCCTGGATCGCCACGGCTACCGGTGCAGCTTTCAATATCATCCCGCACGGTGGCAACTCCACCGGCGCTGCTATGGCAGCGTGTTCAGGTGATGCAGAAGCCGGTCTCAATGCACGTGAAATGCTGGCGACACCTCTTAAGAAGTACCTGTTGTGGGATTTCGAGCCCGAGTTTGATGTGGCCAACCCAGCAAATGCAATGCAAGCGCTTGCTTCGGCGGAGAGCGTACTGGCGGTTTCTGCTTATGCCAGTGAAGGTCTCAAAGCGGTGGCTGATGTGATATTGCCATTGGCGCCATTGGCTGAATCTGAAGGTCTGTTTTATACCCTGGATGGTCAGTCATTTGTTGTAGATGCAGCAGTCAGTGGTTCAGGCCAGGCCAGGCCTGGCTGGAAAATATTACGTCGGTTGGGTGCTGAACTCGAGGTGGATGGGTTTTCACAGGTAGACATCGCATCCCTTCGTGAGGAAGTGCTCGCTGAGATTGCTGATGCAGATTGTGAGACCAGTGAAGTCGAGCTGCTTGCACCAAAAACCGAAGGTGACCTTTACCGGGTGGGTGAGGTTGCAATGTACGCAGTTGACGCCTTGTGCAGGCGCTCTGAACATTTGCAGAATACGGTACATGCCGAAAATGCATTCGTGGGACTTAATCCTGATGACGCCGGTCGTAAAGGTTTTGCCGACGGTCATGAGGTTAAGGTCAGCCAGGGCGGCGGGCACGTCATTTTGCCGGTCCGGTTATGCCATGAGCTACCCGCAGGTGCGGTTTGGGTGAAATGCGCGACCGAGGCTGGTATTCCTCTCGGTGACAGTTTCGGACCCGTTAGCGTGGAGGCGGCCTGATGCTTGATATGCTTCTTTCAATTTATGAGTGGTTACAGTCACAGTATCTGATCTGGACGGTACTCAAAATACTGGTGATTACGGTTCCATTGATCACGGCCGTGGCTTTCTATACTTATTTTGAGCGCAAGGTCATCGGTTCAATGCAGATTCGCGTTGGGCCAAACCGGGTAGGGCCATTGGGGTTAATTCAGCCCTTTGCCGATGTCTTCAAATTATTGTTGAAAGAAATCATCCTGCCAACCAATTCAAACCGCTTTCTGTTCCTGCTGGCTCCAATCATTGCATTGGCCCCGGCGTTTGCAGCATGGGCGGTTGTGCCGTTCAACGACTTTATGGTGCTGGCAGACGTTGATGCCGGTTTGATCTATGTGCTGGCCTTAACATCCCTGGGTGTCTACGGCATCATCATTGCCGGTTGGGCCTCTAACTCCAAATATGCGTTTCTTGGTGCCATGCGTGCTGCGGCACAAGCGGTGTCCTATGAAATTGCGATGGGGTTTTCACTTGTAGGTGTTTTGATTCTCGCCGGCACGATGAATCTGCGCGAGATTGTCCTGGCGCAGCAAGGCGGTATATTTGACTGGTACTGGTGGCCACTACTGCCATTATTCATTATTTACATGATTTCCGGAGTAGCCGAAACAAACCGTGCGCCGTTTGACCAGGCTGAAGGTGAATCAGAAATCGTAGCGGGCTTTCACGTCGAGTACTCCGGGTCATCATTTGCGGTTTTCTTCCTGGCTGAATACGCCAACATGATTCTGATTTCCGGTTTGACTGCCATTCTGTTTGCAGGTGGCTGGTTGTCACCGTTTGAAGGCTTGCCTGTATTGGGTGAGACCTTCCTGGCTCAAGGCAGCATCTTCTGGTTCCTGGCCAAGACGGTTTTCTTCATGTTCATGTTTTTATGGTATCGGGCGACATTCCCCCGCTTCCGTTACGACCAGATCATGCGTCTGGGTTGGAAAGTACTTATTCCGATAACAATGGTTTGGGTGATGATTGCCGCCCTGATGAGCGTTCTTGGAATTGTGGTTAAGGGTAGCTGAGGATGAAACGAATCACTGATTATTTTCGCAGCCTGTTGTTGCTCGAATTGCTGAAAGGCATGAGCCTGACGATGCGCCATATGTTCCGTCCTATCATCACGATTAATTACCCGGAAGAGAAGACACCCAAGTCGGTTCGCTTTCGTGGCCTGCATGCATTGCGCCGGTATCCAAACGGAGAAG
>JAOUCZ010000069.1 GCA_029859505.1 Lysobacterales bacterium
AATGGCATCTACTACGCCATCTGAATCCCTTTTGATTAAAGCGGAGTCCATCAGACTCTTACGCACACCAGTTACGATGACTTCTTCGATGATGCCCTCGTCGGCACTCTGTGCCAGCGCAGGTTGGGCTGAAATAGCACCAAGCGCCACGGCGATGCTGCTGGTTAATGGATTAAGTTTCGGCGTTTGATTATTCAATGGTTTGTGTCCTCGTGCAGTTGTGCCTGGAATTAAGTTTTCTATTAAATAGCGAACGTATTTTTAACAATCGCGCACAATATAACCCTAACGAGCACTAAATGGAAGCGCTTACATACAAAAAATGTAACCGCTTACAATGTTTGATAGAAAAAAGGAGAGGTCAGTTTGCTAACTTTCTGCAGTAGAAGAGATTAAGATTCCTAAAACTGCTGCCTTATGCGCTGCATGTGTTCTTGAAAGCGGATCGTATTTGACCAGGGCATGATGTTGCTTTGCTGCCTGTTCGCAAGAATGTCTTCACCAGCTGCAATGGTTTCATAGTTAAGGCCAAGGCTCTCCCTGCCGTCGTCAAAGTGGTCAATGCGGGTGTCGAGGTGGTAAAGAGAGCATTCATTAGCCCGCCAGAAGTCGGGTATGGAGATATAACCCTCTTCGCCAATCAGGTAAGCCCAATTCTGTAATTTGCTTCGGAATGAGGTGGCAAGGGTCGCGGTGGCTCCCTCGGTGCTGTCGGGGTAATCGAATACCATTACCACATCGTCTTCAACCCCGTTGGGAGCCTTGTGTACGTTCGTCTTAATGCCGCTTGGATCCTGCTGCATAAACAGCCAGGCCAGCGAGACCGGATAGATTCCCATCTCCAGCAGGCAACCACCGGCAAATTCGACATTGTATTCACGTCGACCCGGATCAAAAGGTAGTTGGGGGTAACCAAAATCTGCTTTGATCTGGCGAAGCTTGCCGATTCTTCCCTGTTCAAGCCATTCCTGTGCTTTTTGAATGGCAGGCAGAAAGAACGTCCACATCGCTTCCATTACAAATACGGATGATTGCCCGGCGATCTCAAACAGTTTCCGGCTTTCTTCCGGATTGATGGTAAATGGTTTTTCACAAAGGACGTGTTTACCTGCTTCGATGGCGTCAAGCGTGTTCTGAAAGTGCATTGTGTGGGGGCTGGCAATATATACCGCATCAATATCAGGATCTGCCAGCAGTGGGGCATAACCTGCATATGCCCGCTTAATATCGTATTGCTCCGCGAATGTAGCAGCAGACTCCTGTGAACGACTGGAGACAGCAATAACCTCACCATTTGAAACATAAGCAAAATCCTGAGCAAATTGCTGCGATATTCGACCGGTACCGGCAATACCCCATCTGACCCTCTTTGTTTTGTTCACTCTCTATTCTCCATTTTCAGGTGCGTGAAAGTACCAGTTCCAACTCTTCCAGAGATTTCCCCTTGGTTTCCGGTAGCAGCCAGGCCAACAAGATCAAGCCGACCACTCCCAAGCCTGAATATATAAAAAACATGGTCGCGCTGCCCAGGTTTGATAGCTCCCATGGGAATACAAACTGAACAAGAAAGCTGGTCATTGCGTTGAAGAAGCCAACGATAGCCATCGCCGGACCACGTGCCCTGTTGGGAAATATTTCCGAGAGCAGGCACCAGTAAACCGGCCCCAGGGAGATCGCGAAAGCGGCCACGAAACCAAGGATTCCAATCAGGATCAGGGTGGAATTGATATTGATAGCCGCCTGGGTGAGTTTGGCCTCGTGCTCGCGCATGCCCTGGTCTCCGAGGGTTTCACGCAGGGCGTTTTTGAAATCCAGGTCATTTGTAAACTTGATACCGACAACCGGTTGCAAAGTCTGCAGACTGATTTCAGAAGACAGAGTACGGGCGACTTCAGGAGTGATCTCATAGCTGGCCTGTCGGAATCCATAACCGGCAATGGCTGTGCACAAAATCACTCCAACCATACCCACCATTAATAGAGGCTTTCGACCGATACGGTCGATCAGGAACATGGCGATGATGGTGAATACGACGTTAATCATGCCAATTAACGCAGCCTGTGCGAATGCCGCGTTGGTGCCAACGCCAGTCTGTTCGAAAATAGTGGGGGCATAGAAGAAGATGGCATTGATGCCACTGACCTGCTGGGCGATGGCGGCGATCACACCGATCATCATGGGTAAACGCATGGCCGGTAAAACTACCTCGCGCATACGCTGCAGGAATTTTTCCTGGACGTTACTCAGGCTGCGTGCAATTTCCGCCAGGTCACGTTCTACTCGTTCAGGCGGTTTCAATCTTGCCAGTGACTTTCTCGCTTCTTCCAGCCGGTTTGTCATGACCAGCCAGCGCGGGCTTTCCGGTATGGTGAGCAGAAACAGAAGCCAGAGGGTGGCGGGTATGGCCTCGATACCAAGCATCCAGCGCCACGCGTTCTGATCAATACCCAGGGTCTGTACCCATACTGCATCGGACTGACTGATATGTAAGACGAAGTAATTTGCAAAATAGGCCAGCGAAAACCCCAGCACAATATTGAGTTGGCTGACTGAAATCAGCATGCCGCGTTTTTCACGTGGAGCGATTTCGCCAATGTACATCGGTGCGATACCCAGAGAAGCAAAGGCGAGACCGCCAACGAAGCGGGCGAACACCAGTGTCTGGTAATTTGGAGCAAAGGCGGATGCAACGGCCGACACCGTGTAGAGCAGCGCCAAGACTAAGAGAGCCCTTCGGCGGCCAATCACATCGGCTATCCAGGCACCGGACCATGATGCAATGATACCGGCGAGCGTTGGTGCACTTACCACCAGTCCCACCTGCCAGTCGTTCAGACCAAACTGGGGGACAATAAAGCCAACGACACCTGATATCACTGACGCATCAAAGCCAAACAAAAAGCCGCCGATCGAAATGACGGCGGCTACATAGAGCTCTGAAGTATGGCCCTTTTTCATCCGAGGGTTAGTTGACTTATAGCACCGGAAAACTCAATATCGATGCCATACTCAGCGCCCATGATCATCCTCGTTTTGAAGAACATCGTGAAAACATATAGTCGTTAAGTATGCTTTCTACCCATTCCTGTTTGCCACTCTCGAGTGCCGGTTCAGAACCGTTCGCTGCCATATCGCGAAGGTCTGAGAGGCTCAGCTCACCTGCTTCAAAACGTTGGCCATTGGCCTTTGTGAAACTACTGTATCGGCTGGCCTTAAAGGCCTCGAGTTTTCCTTCGCTGTTGATACGGTCGGCAATCACCAACGCCCTCGCATAGGCATCCATTCCACCAATATGTGCGACGAACAGGTCTTCAAGGTTGGTAGACTCGCGCCGTACCTTGGCATCGAAGTTGAAACCGCCATTGCCCAGCCCGCCTGCGGCAAGAACAATTATCATGTTTTGAACACAGTCATACATGTCCATTGGGAACTGGTCGGTATCCCACCCATTTTGCGGATTGCCGCGGTTGGCGTCGACCGAACCAAGCATGCCCGCATCAACTGCCATTTGCAGGTCATGGGCTGAACTATGGCCGGCCAGGGTTGCATGGTTGGCTTCGATATTGAGTTTGAAATCTTTTTCGAGACCGTGCTGGCGCAGAAAACCGATGACCGTTTGTGAGTCCACATCGTACTGGTGGTACATCGGTTCCATTGGTTTTGGCTCAATCAGGAAGGTTCCCTTAAAACCGATCGAACGACCATAGTCCCGCGCCATAGTCAGGAACCGTCCAAGGTGATCCAGTTCCTTGGCGGTATTGGTATTCAGCAGGCAGGCGTAACCTTCACGACCACCCCAGAAAACGTAATTTTGTCCACCAAGCGCCACAGTGGCATCGAGTGCCGCTTTTACCTGTGCGCCGGCATAGGTGACGACATCAAAGTTAGGGTTAGTTGCGCCACCATTCATAAAACGCGGATGCGAGAACAGGTTGGCGGTGCCCCACAGTAACTTCATACCGGTGGCATCCTGACGTTCTTTGGCCAGGCCAACCAGTGTTGCCAGATTGCTTTCAGATTCTGCAACGGAATTACCCTCTGGTGCCATATCACGGTCATGAAAGCAGTAGAACGGTACATTCATCTTGGTGAAAAACTCAAAGGCCGCATCCAGCTTATTGCGGGCGTTAACCATTTTGTCATCACTTGTATGCCAGGGGTGGGCACGTGTTCCGGGGCCAAAGGGGTCTGCACCATCTGCACAAAATGTGTGCCAGTAGCACACGGCAAAACGCAGGTGCTCTTCCATGGTCTTGCCACCAACCACCTTGTTGGCATCGTAGGCTTTAAAGCTCAGGGGGTTGTCCGAACCGGGACCTTCATACTGAATTTGGCCAATGCCTGGAAAATACTCCTGCTGTCCAACAAATGGTGTTCTGCTCATATTCTGTAACCTCGATAATTTCAGATGTGTTCGTTAACGCTAATTCAAAAATGGGATCACTCAAACCAGGTGTTCATGTGTAGAGTGGTGTAATCGCACGTACGGCCTCCTGGTAATTGCCATACACTTCGTTATAAAAACTCACGTTGGATTTTTTCGGTTCGCAGCACAGGGCTTCGTCGTGGTCCAGGTGCTCATCCACCAACTGTTGTAAATCATTTTCGTCAGCACGCTCGAGTATGCTCAATGCTTGTAAGGCTGCGCCAAAAGATGCGCCTTCATCCTGCTCCAATATGGTTACGGGAGCATTACAGACATCCGATACGACCTGTCTCCAGGTCGAGCTGCCGGCACCACCGCCTGTCAGACAGATCTCGGAGGCTTCCAGCCCTAAGTCACGCAACCTGTCCACACCGTAACGGAGTGCAAATGTTGCACCCTCCATCGCGGACCTGAGCAGGTTTTCCGGGCGGGTGTTCTGAGAGTCCAGACCGACGATACAGCCCTTTGCACGGGGTAGGTTGGGTGTTCGCTCACCATTGAAGAAGGGCAGGGTGATGACACCGTCTGCGCCTCTTGGGGCTCGTGAAATCCGGTTCTCGAATTCTTCGATGTCCGCACTCTGCAATCCCCTCATCAACTCGGTCGTTACCGTGCAATTCATTGTGCACAACAAGGGCAGCCAACCACCGGTAGAGGAACAGAATGCCGCAATTTCGCCTCTCGGGTCGATTACCGGCTGATCGGAATAGGCATATACCGTGCCGGATGTTCCCAGGCTCATGGTGATTTTACCCGGGCTAACGTTTCCGGTTCCGATAGCGCCCATCATATTGTCACCACCACCGGTGGATACGGGAATACCTTCGGGCAGTCCTGTTTTGCTTGCGGCATCAGCACTGATATGGCCAATGATGCTGGCCTCAGTACGAAGCGGCGGCAGGTATTGAGACAGGTCCCGATCGGGGTCAACAGCACTCAACATGTCCGTTGACCAGCTTCGATTCCTGATGTTGAGCAGGCCTGTGCCCGAGGCATCACCCGCCTCCATGCAACGCTCACCCGTCAGGAAATAGTTCAGGTAATCATGTGGAAGCATTATGCAGTCGAGCTGGCTATACAGCGCTCCACCCTCTTTGGCGAACCAGCGAATCTTGGATGCGGTAAAGCCGGGTGCGATCAGGTTACCTACCTCATCTAGGCACTTTTGTGGACCACCGTAGGTTGCCATGATTTCATCACATTCCGCCACGGTGGAGGTGTCACACCAAAGTTTTACGGGTGCCAGCACCTCACCGGTTTTTCCCAGAGGTACAAAACCATGTTGCTGCCCGGATACACCAACAGCGACAGCCGATTGGCGAATTCCAGCATCAATCTTGCCCATTACCTCGGTCAAGGCATTCAGCCACCAGTGCGCGTGTTGCTCTGCAGTGCCGCTGTCGTTCTGATAAAGATCAAGTGCGGCACTTTCAGATGCCACAATCTCACGCGCTGAATAGTCATAGAAAAGGACTTTCAAAGATTGGGTCCCGAGATCAATACCAACAACGGTTTTCATGGCAGATCAATGCACCTTATAACTTATGTAAACGTTTACATTATACACAACTGGTATGAACACTCAAATTTAAAATGAATAAATAAAGTGTGGAGTTGTCAGGAATCCGCAAGTACGTCAGTGTTTTTTACCCCCTTGGTAAATAACGTGCTTACGTCAATTACACTTAGACCATATGCCACTGTTCAACCAAAGCTGGTGTGGGTACCCGGTATCGGGATCGTACGAGACAGAAAGTCGAGTCCGAGCCCACAGGGACGTGCTTGTGGCATGCCCTGATACCGGGTACCCACACCAGCGCCCCTCCACAATGAAGAAGTGTTTTTTTGCGGGTCTTCTCAGATACCTGCCGTGGTTAATTCGCCATTTACCAGGCGATAAATACCCAACGGGTTTTCACTTTGCAACGCTTCCGGCAACAATGCATCAGGCGTTCCCTGGTAGGCGACAAACCGTGCGAAGCGAACAATGGCGCCAACACCAACACTGGTAGAGGTAGAAACGGACGATGCCGGGTAGGGGCCGCCATGCTGTTGAGACGGGCATACCTCAACTCCTGTCGGGTAACTGTTGTAAATAACACGGCCGACTTTTTGTTCCAGTATATTGAAGAGTGTTTTGGCCAGGTCCATGTCTTCATCGGCGTGAACACTGGCGGTCAGGTTGCCGTTCAGACTTTCAGCGACCTCCACTATCTGTGCTTCATTCTCGCACTCGACATACAAGGTTACGGGTCCAAAAACTTCCTCCGAAAGCGTTTTATCTGCGAGAAAATCTTTGCCACTGATTTTAAAGACGGCATTAGGCGGTGTCATGCTGCCAGCTTCAAAACCTGCCCTGTTTAACCATTCAAGCTGTGGATGACTATTCAGGTTTTCGAGACTCGCCTGCAGCGAGGCAGCAATCTGGGGATTGAGCAGGTAGCCACGTGGTGCTTCGGATAATTTGGTTTTCAGCGTGGTTTCAAAAAGCTCGCTTGCAACCGATACCACGATTCCGGGTGAAGTGCAGAACTGACCGGTACCCATACACACCGAACCGCTCAGGCCTGTAGCGATACTTTCAGCCTGTGCCTGCAGGGTGTCAGGACCGACAAACACGGGGTTGATGCTACCCATTTCCGCATATACCGGAATTGGCTGAGGACGCGCCGCTGCAATATCCATTAACGCCCGGCCACCCCGTTCTGAACCGGTAAAACCGACAGCTTGTATGAGCGGATGTTTTACCAGGCCGGTACCCAGTTCATTACCCACGCCTTGAAGCAATGAAAATACCCCGATAGGTACACCACACTTTTCTATCGCCTTTGCAACGGCATGTGCGAAAAGCTCTGATGTTGCCGGGTGTGCGGGGTGACCTTTGACGATGACGGGGTTGCCGGCGGCCAGGGCAGATGCTGTATCGCCGCCCAGTGTGCTAAAAGCAAAGGGGAAATTGGATGCGCCAAACACCACAACCGGTCCGATGGCCTTCATCATGCGCCGCAGGTCTGGTTTTGGTACCGGCGCACGATTCGGGATAGCCGTATCAATGCTCGCTTGCACCCACTCACCCTTAATTGCCAATTCGGCAAAGGCACGAAGCTGACCACAGGTACGACCGCGCTCACCAGTGAGACGAACCGTACCCAGGGCGGTTTCAGAATCGCACACTTCCAGGAGTTGATCTCCCAGGGCCTCTATTTCATCGGCAATGGTATTGAGGAATAGGCCTATGGTGTTACCACTTAGGTTCCGATATGTCTGAAAAGCACTTTCCGCCGCATGGGTGGCCTCGTCAATTTCATCTGACCCACACGAGGCAAAGCGGTACATTGATGCGTTGTTATAGGGGTTGAACGACTGAAACGTTTTGCCTGCCGGGGTTATCCAGTTTCCTGCAAGAAGAGATTGCCCAGTTATTTCTATCATTGATTAATTTCCTTGGATGCCAGGGTGACAATGCATAATAAATGCTTGGGCAGGCAAGTATACTGGCTTTACAAAAAGGAAGAACCCATGTCATTAGCACGAATCATTGGTTTGACGTCCCTGGCCATGGTTGCATTTGCCGGCAACTCCCTTCTCTGTCGCCAGGCGCTCAAGCACACAGCCATTGACCCGGCCAGTTTTACGGTCATTCGCCTGGTTTCCGGTGCACTGATACTGTGGTTGTTGGCGCGGATGAAACAATCGGGGTCAACCGGCAAGGGCAGTTGGCCATCGGCGTTTGCATTGTTTGTTTATGCGGCCGGTTTTTCATTTGCCTATATAAGCCTGACTGCCGGCAGTGGCGCCTTACTGCTTTTTGGTGCGGTGCAGGTCACCATGATCGGTCATGGCTTGTGGAAGGGAGAGCGCTTGCGGGCTCTCCAAACTCTTGGTGTGTTGCTTGCCCTGGGTGGTTTGGTTGGATTATTACTACCGGGTCTTTCTGCTCCTCCGTTGACGGGTGCAGCCCTGATGATCGCGGCTGGTGTCGCGTGGGGCATCTATTCCCTGCGTGGCAAAGGTGCGGGTGATCCAACCAGGGTTACGGCAGGTAATTTCATGCGCGCTGTTCCAATCACGATCATTCTGAGTTTATTGATGCTTGATTTCGCATCTGTGGATTCCGCCGGTTTTTACTACGCTGTTGCCTCCGGCGGACTTGCATCGGGTCTTGGCTACGCTATCTGGTATACTGTTTTGCCTGCATTGAGAAACACCAGCGCCGCCACTGTGCAACTCAGTGTCCCGGTCATTGCGGCACTGGGTGGCATAGCTTTTCTGGGCGAACCCATTACGCTGCGGTTAGTCCTGGCATCTGTTGCTATACTGGGCGGTATCGCACTGGTGATTGTGCAAAAGCGATAATTAAGAATATTCGAGCTAATGAAAAATACTGGAATCAGGAGTTAAGCCAATGTCTGATAAACCAATTGACGGCAGTTGTTTGTGCAAGACAGTGAGTTACCGGATCACCGGAAATATGGGTGTATTTCAGTATTGTCATTGTTCCCGTTGCAGAAAATTCACCGGAAGCGCACACGCGGCAAACCTGTTTGTATCACCCGATCAATTCAGTTGGTTAAGTGGTGAAGGGCTGGTCGGTAGATATGATCCGCTTGATACAAAGTACTTTGCTACCTGTTTCTGTAAGAACTGCGGTTCTTCATTGCCGTGGCTATCAAAAAGTGGAAAAGTGGTCATCATTCCGGCCGGTACGCTGGATGAAGACCCGGGATTCAGTCCTACGAAAAATATTTTTTATGGATCAAGAGCGAACTGGTACACGCACGTAAGTGACCTGCCGGAACATGATGAAATGCCACCACGAAAGACTTGAGTGTATGCTCATAGTGGCGTGATAGATGGCTTTGTTTAAATGGACCCGAAAGGGTTCGAATCAAAAGAGGAATCAATGTCGTGGATTCAATTAAGTCTGGATTTTGTTATGGCGCTCGTGCCGAAATGACATCAATGCCCAAGTTTTCCAATAGCGGTTTCAATACCAACTGGCAGCAAGCTCCGCGATCACGCTTTACCAGCCTGCTATCCATCATGCTAATGCTGGCTGTCGCCATGGTGCCTCTGGCAGGACTTGCTCAAGAGGCAAGCAATGATCAAACCTATAAGGAATTGCTGGTCCTGTTTGAGGACTGGCGGGAATTTGAAAGCCCGCCCTTACTCGACGGTGCGCCTGACTACACGGCGGAAACCACTTCCCGGCGTCACCGGGAATTAAGTACTTATCAGGCCCGCTTAAAGTCATTCGATATCGAAAACTGGCCGGTAGGGCAGCAGGTTGACTGGCACCTGGTACGTGCCGAGATGAATGGCATGGATTTCAATATCCGTGTCCTCCAGCCCTGGGTTCGAGATCCTGCCTTTTATACCTCTATCTGGACAGCGCAAAGTGACACACCGGCGCATGAAGGCCCTACCCATCATGCACTGGTGGAGTTGTGGACTTACGAGTTCCCGCTCGATCCACAGGCCGAGGCCAGGCTCAGCGCTCAATTGAAAACAATATCGCCGTTATTGCAACAGGCACGTATCAATCTGACAGGTAACGCTCGCGAACTTTGGATTGCCGGTATACAAAACCTCAGGGATCAAGAAGCTGCGCTTATTGAGCTAGCCGTTACAACCAAGACAAATGGTGATGACTTCAGAGCAGCCCTCGCGAACGCCAGGGCTGAGACAACTGGTTTTATCGAGTGGCTGGAAGCGCAGTCTCCGTCAAAGACCGGCCCGTCCGGTATTGGCAGGGAAAATTACACCTGGCAGTTGCGTAATGTACACCTGGTACCGCTCAGCTGGGAGGAAGAGGTCGCATTGCTTCAGAGAGAGTTGGATCGTGCTGTTTCCATGTTGGTGCTGGAAGAATTCCATAACCGTAAACTCCCACCACTGGTGCCGATTTCCAGCCCTGAAGAGTATGAGCAACGAGCCGAACAGGCCGTTATCAAGTTTTCGGAATTCCTGCGTAACGAAGAAATCCTGCCCCAATACGATTACATAGAGCCTGCATTGCGTGCCCAGATGGGGCAGTTCGTACCGCAGGAATCGCGAAACTTTTTCTACACCGTTTCACACCATGAACTGCTGGCATTGTGGACCCACTGGTACCACTGGTTCGACCTCGCATTAATGGAAGCACAACCACACCCCAGCCCCATCCGCCGTGAGGCCTTGCTCTACAACATATTCGATAGCCGCTCGGAGGGTATGTCGACAGGCTTTGAGGAAATGATGATGCACGCGGGCTTATATGATGATAATCCGCGAGCCCGTGAAGTTGTCTGGATCATGCTGGCGCAACGTGCCGCGCGCGGTCTCGGCTCCCTGTATGCGCACGCCAACATATTCACCATGCAGGAAGCACGGAATTTTCACGTTGCCCGCACCCCGCGTGGATGGATGCGTGATGATCTCGATCTGCTGGGATTTGAACAACTGCTCTATATGCGTCAACCGGGATACGGCAGCAGCTATGTCACGGGTAAATACCTGATCGAACGGCTCATGGCCGAAATGGGCCGGCAGTCAGAAGAGGAAATCGTCTTATCTGACTTTTTCGGAAAGATTGATCAACAAGGCGTGATTCCCGTGTCATTGATTCACTGGCAACTCACCGGTGATGACAAGCAGATTCGGTCGCTGATGGAATAAGGTGTAATGGATTCAGTTTGAGCTTACAGACCATGTCCAAAAAGGTCGGACTTAATCGTCCGCTATTCACCCGATAGCTGCCATACGTCGTGCCTGAATTTCGGCCAGAAGCCGTCCACTTGCTACCCATAAAACCACTAGGCACATTCCATCTTTTTTGCATTTGTTCGTTAAACAACTATGATTAATAGCAATAGCGGACACAAAGAAGCTATCCCTTGTCATTCTTCAATGAACCCAAACATTATAATGTTTTCAGGGTAGCGTTTGCCCACATCGTTGTTGCCTGGCTGGTTGCGCAGGTTTAGACCGTGCATGCTTGAACCCACCACAATCTCGTCCATTCGCAGCACCTGGTACAACGGGTTTTCCTACGTTTCGGCGTGCCTGGGCATACTCTGTGTACTGTCGGTACTGGCATTTCACTTCCCACAGTACCTGACCACCCCCGAATTGCGTGAAATCTACAGCGAGACCCAAGTTCGCCTCCTGCTAACCATTGGCATGTATGTTGCGCTGATCTGCAGCATGATTGGATTAGTCCTTAGCAAAGCAAGACGCTTTGCTTTACTGGGTATGTCCCTCATTCTGCTGGCGTGGCTTGCCGGGGGCTCTGACATACCCCTTGAAGGTCCGGTACGCAGCGCTCGTTTTTACCTCAGTCTCGACTGGATGTTGCTGGACCTGGTACTGATTGCTTCTCTTTTTATCAGCATAGAACGCTTGTCACGCCTGCGTGAACAGCAAGGAGTGTTCCGGCTCGGCTGGCAATTGGACCTCACTCACTACGTGGTGAACCACTTGTTCAACGGCCTGATGATATATCTGATTTACCTGCCCTCTAAGGCAGTCATGAACTGGCTGGGATTTAATGACGCCGGCCAGGTACTCGCATGGCCGTTACCGCTGCAGGTCTTAGCCATTGTCTTTATCACTGATTTTGCGCAGTACTGGGTGCACCGCGCGAGCCATCAACTCCCACTTCTCTGGCGCTTTCATAAAGTGCACCACAGTGTTGAGGTGATGGATTGGCTGGCCGGGTCCCGCCTGCATTTTATCGACATATTACTGACCCGTTCTCTGGTTCTCATTCCGATGGTGGTGCTGGGGTTTTCACAGGAGGCGATTAACATATATCTACCGTTGCTGGCACTTCAATCCGTTTTCAATCACTGTAATGTCAATTACTCGTTGGGGTTTCTGCGTAAATGGGTTGTCATACCTCAATTTCATCACTGGCACCACACGCGGGATGCTGCCCTGATCGACAAGAACTTCAGTGTTTCCCTTCCACTGTTTGATCTCCTGTTCGGCACTTATTATTGCCCTCGCGGCAAGTGGCCTGACACCTACGGTCTGGCGCAACCTGAGTTTGATAACTCTTACTACGCTCACCTGGTCTGGCCCTTTCAGAACAAGCGGCTAAACGACAACTTGGACACCAAAAATTAAACGCTGCCACCACTTTCAAAAAGTTCTGCTCCTGGCCGTCCCCAGACCTATAGGCTGCTGAAATTTATTTAAGAAGAGCGACAGCTTATTACTGCAAAGCAGACGTTACCCGAGTTGAACTATAAGCGATGCTTAGGACTGGACTCGGCCAACTGCGGTCCGTTATCAGATCGAACGTGTTCCGGCACACCGTGTCTGCTCATCAGGTCTGCGAAAACTTCCAGTGCTTCCTTCGAGCGGATGCGACGCGCCACGTGAACAGCCAAGCACCTGCGGGTGAACTCGTCCATCACCACCATCAGTTTCAATGTCCTGCCGTCTCTGGTGCGACGTATCGTGGATCCGGTCACACCAAGTTTCTTGACCGCCTGCACGATGGCCAGGCCCTGTCCTTGCAGAATTTCAGCCTCGCGAAGCTTGCGGATAATCGTTTCAGAGGTGTATCGTTTTCTTGCCATGATCCAGTTATCCTGTCAGTTAAATACTAACTTGAAACCTGGACCAGTTTTTTCAGGCTATGTCACTTTCATGATGTTCTCCTTGACTTCAGTTAAGTCGTTTCAGATTTACTATTAGGCGCAGTCTTAGTCTCCTCTCTATAGATTTAATTTACGATTAACCCCAACCCCTCTGGAAACCATGCTTCTCGATAGTTCCTCATTCCTGGTTGACCCCACGGAATTCCAGTAAATAAATCCATGCTAGGATACATGTTTGGCAGCCAGTACGAATACTGCGTGATCGGAAGGCAATAATTTGATGACACTTTTCTGATAAAACCTCTGAAAACCTGTAACAACGTAAATTTATGTGTCATTGGCTGTGATCTTGAGTGGATTGGCTTGAATTAATGCTGGGGGCAGACAGATTCGAATGATTTACGAATTTTCTGACTTAACACTGGACCTGGATCGGCACCTGCTAACTCGTGGTGGGCAGCCGATCAAGCTGACGAAACTCAGTTTCAAGGTGCTTCAGGCATTGATCCAGGCAGCACCAGCGTTAATCTCACACGATGATCTGATCGACCAGGTCTGGGGACCCAAGCGGGTGATTACGCCGGACAACCTTTCCCAAAGAATGAAAACCCTGAGGCAGAGCCTTGGTGATGATGCCAATCAGCCCATCTACGTCGAGGGCGTGCGGGGGGAGGGTTATCGCCTGGTTCCCGAAGTCAAAACTCAGTCGACACAGGCATCCGGCCGTTCATCCAGGCGAGCCCTGTCTTCACGTTTTCTTGTCAGCCTGATTGTATTGATGCTGGCCCTTGGGTACATCACTTTCGACAAGTTTGTGCTCGACCCTGGCGAAGATGCGCAAGTTGCCCAATCAGCGCGCCAGGAAGGTCATGCGCCCGCTCGAACTGAATCATACGAGGACAAGTCCCTTGCTGTACTGCCCTTTGAAAACCGCAGCAGCAGCGAGGAAGACCGGTTCTTCACTGACGGAATGCATGATGACCTGTTGGCCGCCATAGCCAAGGTCGGCTCGATGAAGGTGATCTCTCGCACCTCGGTTATGGAATACAGGGACACCACCAAGAAGATTCCGCAAATTGCACAGGAGTTGGGTGTTGAACACATCCTCGAAGGCGGCATTCAACGCTCCGGTAACCAGGTGCGGATCAACGTGCAGTTGATTGATGCGGCAACCGATGAACACTTGTGGGCAGAAATCTATGACCGTGAGTTGACTGCGGCAAACCTGTTCGCCGTACAAAGTGAAATTACAAAAAAAATTGCCGATGCCTTGCAAGCTGAGCTGACTACAGATGAGCAACGACGCATTGACGCAAGACCAACCGACAACCTGCAGGCTTACGAGCTCTATTTGCGAGGTCGTTATTTATGGCAGCACCGTGGCGCGCATAATATCCGGCATGCCATTACACTGTTCGAGCAGGCGACAGAGCTTGATCCACAGTTTGCGCGGGCCTGGTCAAGCCTGGCGGCGACGCACTACACCTTGCCAGCGTATTCTGACACGCCAACGAGTGAACATTATCCCCTGGCGGTCTCCGCCGCACACAAGGCCCTTGTGCAGGATGATTCCCTGGCGGAAGCCTATGCGACTCTGGGCGGTTTAGCTGACATGGATGGGAAATGGGCAGAGGCGGAAACGCTTTTCTTGCTTGCCATTGCCAATGAACCAATGGGTTCGACTGCACACCTATGGTATGGCGAACACCTGTTCAAGCTTGGTCGTCTTGATGATGCGCTCGAAGAAGCCCTGATTGCTTTTCAACTGGACCCATTACACCCTGGCACTAATGCTTTTCTCGG
>JAOUCZ010000298.1 GCA_029859505.1 Lysobacterales bacterium
TGCTGATCATGGTATTGAGACCGCTATTGGCAACCAGGGCCAGCGTCATCGCCATCAACGCTACCGATGCCGGTCCGAGTAACCAACGGCTATCCGCAAGCAGCCACGAGAAACGCGCGTTCCTGGCAGGCACCAGCATTTCCATCAACCCGATCAACGAACGAAGAACCAGAGGCAGTAATAGTGCAGAACCCAGCAGCAGGGCGGCCATTCCGGCCAGCGCCAGCCACAGATGAGTTGTTACGACGCCAGTCACTAGCGCAACGGCCAGCAGCAGTAAACCCAACAGTGCCATCAGGCGATCGCGGCGAATCACGGTATGTAGCTGCCAGCCGGCCTGTTTACGCTCGAGCATCGGTGTATTGAGAGACTCGCGTAAGGGAAATATGACGCATAGTCCGGCGGCCAACAGTGTCATCAGAATTGGCAGCCAGATACCGGTGGGCACCAGGCCATCGGGATAGCTGATATAAACACCGTATAACTGTGCCAGTGTCCGGCCGACACCGGGCAGTAACCAGGCGGCCATTTGTGCCCCCAGCCAGGCGCCAATTAGTGTGCCCACGGCCAGGAAAATTGACAGTTCCAGCATTAATGCCCGTGTCAGTTCGGCTTTTAGTACACCGGCGAGACGCAATTTCCGGATCACATCGCGGCGGTCGGTGTAACTGAACGCCAGTGCGTTATAGATTAGAAAGATGCCGACAACAAAAGCCAGCAAACCCATCGCCGCGAGGTTCAGATGAAAACTCTGTGTCAATTCCGCGGGATCGGGTGCTTCACTATTGGCGGTATATTCAAGGTGGGCAGGCAAGGCACGTATTAATTGGGTCATGCGCTCAGCAGATGCCGAAAACACCAGTATCGATGTCAGTCCGGTATCGTTGCCGCTCAGCGATTGCAGTGCCTTGATGTCAATCATCAGGCGGTGACCCAGCTGCTGGTTGGAAACAGGGACCAGCGGCGGTAATTTTTCACCCGATATGAGCCTGATTTGGCTGTTGGCATCGGTGGAAAGCTGCTCAAACCTGACCGGGGCGACCCACAACTGGTAAGGCGGAAAAGCAAAGCCCATCATACTGCCATCAACTGATCCTGTGCTGCCGCCGAAACTAAATGTGCGACCAGGGCGGGGCATGGCAAAAACATCTATCCCTAACAGTTCCAGTGCTTCACCATTTTCACTTCGTACCATGTGCCTCAACATCGGCGCCAGCGTGTCAAACCCTTGCCGGCGCAAGCTGACATAATCACTCTCGTCGATGTTTCGGGTGCCATCTTTCTGACGTATCTGTCCCACAGGAGAGGCGTTTAAATATTGTTCACCCTGTGCGTAACTCGAGCGTGCCTGGGCGTTGATCAACAGGGTGCCGGCCAACAATACGTTTGCAACGATGATACCCGTAAGCAGGAACAATGCCTGCACGGGGTGCCGGCGATAGTGGCTTAAAAGAATTCCGTTGAGATTCACGTTGGTTCAACCGCGATTAAACTCAGGCCAGCTCATGCAGATGGCCCTCTTCAAGCATCAGTTGCCTGTCTGCGTAAGACGCCATTTCACGGTTGTGAGTGACCAGTAACAGACTGCAGTTAGAATCGGCCACCAGCTTGACCATCAGGTCCATGACCTGGCGGCTGAGTGTATCGTGCAGGTTGCCGGTCGGTTCGTCGGCAAACAAAACCTGCGGTCGGTGCGCCAGTGCGCGTGCAATTGCAACACGCTGTTGCTGTCCGCTCGAGAGCACCTCCACCGGTCTGCCCAGCAGCGGCCCAAGTCCTAAAACCGAGGAGATTTCTTCTATCCATGGATCGTCCGGGGGCAGACGGTTTAAGCGTCGCTGGAACAGCAGGTTGTCGCGTACATCCAGGCCTGGCAGCAGGTTGAATTGCTGGAAAACAAAGCCGAGATGACGCCGTCTGAGCATGGCGATTTCGCGCTCACTCTGCATCGCTAACGAAAGGCCCATGATCAGGACTTCACCCGAGTCGGGGCTTTCCAGTCCGGCTGCGATCTGCAGTAGGGTGCTCTTGCCGTTGCCACTGGCTCCGAGCAGGGCGATGCTCTCGCCCGGCCCCAGGTGCATATCGATACCCCTGAGAACCTGTAGTTCACTCTCGCCATCGTGAAATGACTTGCTAATGGACCTGAGACTGAGCATAACGAAGCCTTTCCTGAAAGCTCTCAGGATATCATCACAAAAAAAGGGGCGGATACTTTTTTAGAAAAACGTATCCAGCCCCTCTTTAATCAGGCAAAAGATATTTACCTTATTTACTAAGTGAAAACCGCCAAACATCGTTGTCGACATTCAACCATTGAAGCGGGTCGAAGAAGTTGAAGGTTTCCCGGTCACCGCCAAAGGTGTAAATGGCCTGGCCACGGCCGTCAGGCCCGGCAGGTGCAACAACGGTATCGTAGTCGTACTTGATATCGGCAGGCGTCCCGGCATTCCATGGCGGGTTATCGAGTTCTTTCCAGTCTGCCCCGTTTTTGCTGACCCAAATATCCATCGGGTTAGATGGTTTGAAAGGATCGTAATCCGGGTCGAAGATGTCCTCGTTCAGCCCAAAACCACCAAAGCAGACGATAGTGTTTTTCAGCACATCGCAGGTATGTCCCGGCCTGGGGCTCCAGCCAGCGCTGGAAGTGACCAGCTCCCAGTTGATGCCGTCTTTGGTACGCCAAACATCATTGAAGTAAGGCGGTGGGAAGTCAAAAAAGCCAAATTCACCACCCAGCAACCACAGGTAACCGTTTTTTACCACCAGGGCTGCGCCTGCGCGTTTTTCCCATGGTGCTTCTGCTGTTAATTCGGTCCAGTTGATACCGTCCGGACTGCTCCATACATCGTTGAACAATACCCGCTCAGCCTGACCGTCGATAATAGATGAATCGTCGTTGAAAGAGCCGCCCATGACGAAAATCTGGTCGTTAAAAACAATCGCACTCAATCCGGCCCTTCCATGCCACGGTGCTTCGCTGGTGAGCTCTGTCCAGTTAACACCATCGAAGCTGCTCCAGACATCATTGAAAAATTCCGAAACCGAAACGCGGGTAGGAAAACATTCGGGGTCAAACTCACAGGCCGGATTGTCTATCAAGATATAGTTTTGGCCGCCGAGAAGAAACATCTCATCATTCATGGTGACCACTTCGTGATACGAGCGTGCCGCCCAGTGGTTTTCATCATCCGTTGCAAGAAGTTGCTCCCAGGTCTCGCCACGGTCGGGGCTACGCCAGACATCGCCCCAGAGTGTGCTGTCGCCTGGAATCGGACCACCAAGAAATGGCGGTACCCATGGATTCGGTGTGCGTCCACCAAGGATGTAAAAATCACCGTCAAGCACGACCGCCTCTAATCCGGCGCGTGCGACCCAGGGGGCCTGTTCATTAACCTCGGTCCAGTCGTAATAATTGAAGCCGTTGGTCTTGCCACGGGCCTCGGCGGTTTCCGGCAGGGTTGAAGATCCAACCAGGGCCAGAACAATCAATGAAAACAGAAACCTATTCACGTAACTCTCCTAAAAAATTGTTTAACGGCTACCTCCAGCCAATGATCCATTCTTCCTTGTTACCAAGCGCCTGCCGGTCAATGGCCAATAAGGCCATTGTCGTCCTAGTCCACCTCGGTTACCAAAAAGTGTCTTTTCTTATTGGATGGGGTTATCGCGGTCCGTTTGCTGTTGAGCAATTTCTTTGGATTCAAGCGTGCGGATTTTTAACTCGTACAAGTTTTATATTGCATAAATAAAATAACCATTGCAACGGTATTCACAATTTTTGTTGAAACCCAGCCAATGGGTCGTGGTGCGATAATGGCATTGAATGGATCGTGCCAGAGTAGCTGCTGTGGCACTTTTACCTGATTCCTGCTCCTCTTGCGCCGGGTTTGGGCATATATTTCCTATCTTTTTGCTTTCCCGAACAAATAGGTTACGCTTGAGTTAAATAACATCTGAGGTTTGACCCATTGTCTTTTTTTAGTGAACTCAAGCGGCGTAATGTTTTCCGCGTAGTCGTGGCTTACGTGGTGGCCTCTTGGCTTTTGCTGCAGGTTACAGATGTGCTCATTGGGATACTTGGCTTGCCGGATGCCACCGGTAAGTTTGTATTCCTGGCCCTGGTGTTGGGTTTCGTACCTGCAGTGGTGGTGAGCTGGGTCTACGAACTGACCCCGGATGGGCTGAAAAAAGATACGGGCATGAGCGGGCAGGATACCGGCGGCGCGCAAATGGGCCGAAAGCTCGATCGCATCACCCTGGTGCTGGCGCTAATCGCCATTGGCATGATCGTGTTCGACCGGCTCATACCTGACCAGACCATGGCACCTTCCAATGAGTCACCGCTAGCTGCCACCCCGATACAGACCGGGAGCCCAT
>JAOUCZ010000299.1 GCA_029859505.1 Lysobacterales bacterium
GTTCATGAAGTCCTATAAAGAGGGAACGCTGCACGGCAATTTGTTGATCAACCGTTATTACAAGAACTTTGACTGGGCAAAAAATGCACTGGCGGCCTCTGATTACCAGCGTTTCCTGGACGTAGCCGATATCTTCGAAAAGTATGGTGAGCAATATGGTATCGATTACCTGATGGTTGCTGCACAGGGCTACCAGGAATCAGGCCTGGACCAGAATGCCAGGAGTGGCGCTGGTGCAGTCGGGATCATGCAATTGTTACCAACTACCGCGGCGGATCCCAATGTAGGCATTCCGGACATAAGCGACGCTGAACCGAATATTCATGCCGGAATCAAGTATCTGAACTGGATTCGCAACCGTTATTTTAATGACCCGGAGATAGACCGGTTCAACCAGACCCTGCTCGCCTTTGCTGCCTATAATGCCGGCCCCGCCCGTGTCGCCAGACTGCGTGGAAAGGCAGTGGAGCAGGGTTACGACCCGAACATCTGGTTTGACAATGTCGAGGTGATTGCAGCCCAGGATATCGGTCGTGAAACGGTTCAGTATGTATCCAATATTCTCAAGTATTACGTGGCTTATCGTCTCAGTGTTGAACAGCAGGTGAGGCGTGCGGAAGAGCGCAAGAAGCAGGATATCAACTAGCCTGTCCGGCTGAGGCCGGGTTCAGAGTCAAGTGCCGGATGATTTTGTAAAAAGTAAGAATATGATAAGAAATAAACTTACCGCAATGTGTCAGTAACCGCTTCCGACCCACAGGAGTGATCCCTGCAGGCACACGTTGGTGCGGATTGGACATCTGGACATGCAGGACATTTGGCTTTCACAACCGTGAACGCATGAATCCGGCAATGGGGATGTACACCAGCCAAGCCAGATTCCAGGCCAGAGCGTCAAAGAAAGCCAGGGGCAGTGTGATCAGCGCTACCACCGGTTCTGCGTGCGCTTCAATATAGGTCTTTTTCATTTGTTCTGGTGTGATGCTAGGATTCACGAGACCGTGCTTGCAGGCGTAACGCCAACCGGCGGAAGCGCAGAGGCCGGTCAAAAGAAGCGTTAGGCTTTCACCCGCCCGTGCGCTCGCAGGTTCAATTTCAACCGACACGCGGACGACATAAAGCAGCATCAGGATAAAAAATATCTGGACAATACTGAAAGTGATGTGAATGCCATTCGTGCGATCCAGGTGATTGAGCAGGTGGTTGCTCCTAATCCAGTAAAGCACGATAAACACAAGGCCGATGAGCACTCCGACCAGGTTTTCGGAGTGCTCCAGGAACAGATCCAACAGCCAGACACCCCCGGTTGCCTTGCTCTCGGATGGCGCCGGCAGCCAGTGAATGATCAAGACCATACCAAGCGCGTACACTACGTCGGTCATTGACATTAAGCGCTTCAGCGAGATTTTGCCACTAGAGAATTCAGCGTTTGATGACATCGCGCTCACCCGAAGGTCTAACGACCGTTATTCACTGGAAATTATATCGTCCATGTTTTCGGCCAGAATTACAAGGCTCTGATTACTCATTTTAAACATGCTGGTCATGGGACGGTCCAGGTCGATGATCAACAATATCACCACGGCGAATGCCATCGCCAAGGAATAGGTACCGATTGGGCTGCGTTGACCGATCATGCCCGCGTGATAACCCATCAATATCATCCCGAGCGCAGCGATCGTATAGAGTGCCAACCAGACCACCGCGGAGATTCGATTCGCCAGTTCGGCCTGAATCCGTGAGTTATGAATGTCGATTATGCCAACCACCGAGGAACCGAAAGAACTGCTATCTGTTCCAGTCTCACCACCCCCGGAGTTCTCGCGCTCGCTTTCGAGCGATAAATCCCATAAAAATCGTTGAAGTTCCTCGGTCTGGTCGATTAGTTCAAACACTTCTTTCCACTGCTCGGGATCGTCCGTTTCCTCGAGCTTCAGCCTGAGATCGACATATTCTCTGAGCGTTTGCCTGGCGAGGGACCTATGGTGCGCGTCCAGCTTGTCCGCATAGAGAAAAGCGTTGTGAATCAAACGGGCCTCTTCCGCTATGCCCGCCACACGGGTTTCATAATGAACCTGAGCGGTGGCAAAAGTGAAAGCAAGTACGAATGCTATCAAACCGAGCGTTGTTGTCATCAGCGCGCGGAACTGAGTCGTCTGGAGCTTATACGCCTTGCCCTGGCGCTTATTGCCCAGTCGGTATCCGATTTCGATAAACAGCAAAAGGAAGCCGGCCGTAAACAGGAATATCAAGGCCGTAGAATACTGATCTAAATGTTGGATACCCATCATAGTTGCCTTTCAACTGCGTGATTTAAACGTTCCTCAGAATCATCACCAGTATTATCGCCATAAACTGGATTACAGAACAATAAAGCCCGTCACTTTCTCGGACTGTTTCTTTATCTACTTGTTCTCCTTCTGGCCCAACTGTCGTTTTACGTGCTGCACAGCCTCTCGCCTTACCAACGGGCTCAGAAAAAAAACCAAGACAGGCACATTTAGTCCCTATCCTACAACTCGTGTAAATTTTTGCCATGATGCCTGTCGCTTCATTGGGCGAGAGAATTATGCCTGTCGGTTCTCTCTTTCTTTGTCTGTTTTCTACTTCCCGTGGCGAAGGCAAAGACCAGCATGAACGCCGGTTTCAGCCCGGTGGCGTAATGGCTTAGCGATATTTCAGTGAAGCACCCCTGGCCGTGCTGTCTGCCATCCTGGAGTAAATAGAAAGATAGCCTTTTTTGACCTTTTGGTCCGGGGGCGACCAAAGCGCTTCACGCCGCGCCATTTCTTCAGCGCTTACATGCAGGTCAAGCCTCGCGTTCGGGATATCAATTTCAATCAGGTCGCCATTTTCCACCAAGGCCAGCGGACCACCGACTGCGGCTTCCGGCGAGATGTGCGCGACTGCACAGCCCTTGTTGGTTCCGGAAAAACGACCGTCCGTCAGGAATGCGATCTTGTCCATCATGCCCTTGGCGGCTGACATCCATAAGAATCGTTGCAGCAGACGCATACCGGGATCACCTGCGGGTCCGATACCACGCACGATCACTACTGAACCGGGGGCAATCTGATCGGTCATCAGTGCGTTGCTCGCATCATCTTCTGTATCAAAGAGACATGCGGGGCCTTTGAACTGATACATGGATTTGGGCACAGCAGCGTTCTTGATCAAGGCACCTTCAGGCGCAAGACTACCTTCCAGGAACATCAGACCACCCTCGCTTGCAATCGGGTCATCGATTGAACGTATGATCTTGCCATCTCCTCGCGGAGCTACCTTGAGTGTTTCGGCGAGTGACTGCCCCGTAACCGTCATCACATCGGTATCGAGTATGTTTTCTAACTCTTTCATGACCGCTGGTACACCGCCGGCCTCGTCCAGGTCCTGCATCATGCCGGGTCCGTTGGGGGCGATTCCACAGATAAACGGCGTGGATCGTGAAGCACGGTTAAACATCTCGGGCGTCAGGTCAATGTCCAATTCCGCCGCAATCGATTGCAGATGCAAGACCCCGTTGGTCGAACCACCCGTGGCCATCAACATGCGGATCGCATTGCTGAATGCCTGTTCGGTCAGGATCTGTGAAGGCCGGATATCATCCATCAACAGGTCCATGACCCGCTGACCTGCAGCAAATGCAACCCGCTGCAGACGTGAATCCGCACCCGGAGTGGCTGCCGTTCCCGGCAATGATAAGCCGAGCGCCTCGGTCAGAACCGCCATGGTATTGGCCGTTCCCATCACCGGACACGCACCTGTACCCTTGCAGCCACGATCCTTGATCTGACTGAATTCCTGTTTTGTGGTCCGGCCTTCCTTAAAATCGTTGTAGTGTTTGTTGGCCACCGTCAACGGGTCGATGGGCTTGCCTTTGAAGCGGTTCAAACTCATATAACCACCGGTCACGACAATCGATGGAATGTCAATTCGCGCCAGGGCCATCAGGTGGCCCGGCACCACGTCATCACAGACAGGGACATAGACCATGGCATCGAACAGATTGGTCATGGCCACCGTTTCAATATAGCCCGCGACAAGATCACGATGCGGCAGATGATAATTGTCATGACCCGCCATCGATGTGCAAATGGAGCTGATAACAAACTCCCTGGGGGTTCCGCCCGCCGCCCAGATGCCGTTTTTGACAAACCCGGTAATCTTATCAAGATGCACCGAGCCGGGATTCACCTCTCCCCAGGAACTGACAACGCCTATTTGTGGTCGCCGGATGGCCTCCCGGCCCAATCCGGCGCCACGTAACATCTCCTCGCGTTCAACACGCGCAAAATCCGGCAGGCCGGCGTCTTTCTTCTTATAGCTCATAATTTCCTTCCTTAGTCAC
>JAOUCZ010000300.1 GCA_029859505.1 Lysobacterales bacterium
TCCTTGATTTTCAGTACAATACGCGGTTCCTTGTGAATGAGAAGCAGAGTCTTTTGAAGCGATCAGATACATTTGATGTCATAGTCATTGGTGGCGGGCACGCCGGTACCGAGGCTGCACTGGCTTCGGCCCGTAGCGGTGCGTCGACTCTGTTGTTAACTCACAGCATTGAAACCATTGGTCAAATGAGCTGCAACCCCGCCATTGGTGGAATTGGCAAGGGTCACCTGGTCAGGGAAATCGATGCGCTGGGTGGTGTAATGGCTAAAGCGGCAGACGCCGCGGGTATCCAGTTACGCACTCTTAATTCCAGTAAAGGACCAGCGGTTCGTGCTACGCGTGCGCAATGTGACCGTAACCTCTACCGTGCACATATTCGCAAGGTAGTTGAGAACCAGTCCGGCCTGTGTATTTTTCAGCAGGCAGTTGATGATTTGCTGTTGGATGGCGACCGTGTAACTGGTTGCCGCACCAGCATGGGGCAGGTCTTTCATGCAAGTGCGGTTGTGCTGACCACTGGCACGTTTCTTGGCGGTAAAATTCACATGGGTGAGAGCCAAAGCGCCGGTGGACGTGCTGGTGATCCACCTTCAATATCACTGGCAAAGCGTTTACGTGAACTGCCGTTTAATGTCGGTCGGCTCAAGACAGGCACACCGCCACGCATCGATGGCAAGAGCGTAGATTTCAAACATTTAATCGCACAGCCTGGTGATTCGCCCAGGCCAGTTTTTTCTTTTATGGGTACACATGCAGATCAACCGGAGCAGGTTAATTGCTGGATGACCAATACCACGGAAGAAACCCACGAAATCATCCGTTCTGCATTGCACCGTTCACCGATGTATTCGGGCCAGATTGACGGGACAGGTCCGCGATATTGCCCTTCTATCGAAGACAAGATAGTTCGCTTTGCAGAGCGTGCGAGTCACCAGATATTCGTGGAGCCGGAAGGTCTGAATACCCGTGAACTGTATCCCAATGGCATATCTACCAGCTTGCCTTATGATGTGCAGCTGGCTTTTGTTCATAGCATTCCCGGATTCGAAAATGCCCACATAACACGACCCGGTTATGCCATAGAATATGACTTCTTTGATCCGCGCGGATTAAAATTCAGCCTCGAAACCAAGCCGGTTCATGGTTTGTTTTTCGCGGGGCAAATCAATGGCACGACCGGATATGAAGAGGCGGGAGCCCAGGGCCTGGTTGCCGGTATCAATGCCGCGCGTAGCGTATGTGGTGAGGATGCCTGGGTACCACGCCGGGACGAGGCTTATATCGGTGTATTGATCGATGACCTCGTGACACAGGGCACCCGTGAACCCTATCGGATGTTCACCAGTCGTGCGGAATATCGCCTGCAGCTTCGAGAAGACAACGCAGATTTACGCCTGACTGAAACCGGTCGCCGACTAGGGTTGGTCGATGATGACCGCTGGCAGGCATTTGAACATAAAAAACGTGCCATTGAAGCGGAGCAGCAAAGACTAGGTGCTATCTGGGTAAACCCCGACAATGATATAGGCAAGTCACTCAGGGATAAGCTCGGCGTGGTGCTAAGCAAAGAAGCGAGGGCCCTGGATTTGCTCAGGCGACCGGAAATAAGTTATCCAGACCTCATGAAAGTGACGGGTCTTGGTCCCGGTAACAGTGATGAGAAAGTTGCAGAGCAGGTTGATATCCAGGTTCGTTATGCGGGCTACCTGACGCGCCAGGCAGGGGAGGTGGAGAAAAACCAGCGTAATGAAGATACCCTGATCCCGTCGGAATTTAACTATACCAGTGTATCCGGTTTATCTGCGGAGCTCCGTGAGAAGCTACAGGAAACCTTGCCTGAAAGTATAGGGAAGGCCTCAAGAATACCTGGTATGACACCGGCTGCTATCTCCCTATTGCTGGTATATTTGAAGCGTCATCGCGGCACCTCTCAGGTTGCTTGAATTCAATTTCAAACAATCACAAATAACCAACATTTGCTTTACATCTTTTTAACCTGCAAAAGGTATGCTTTACCTGCAAGTTGACTGTGCCGGTGTGTCGCTTCTCATGACAGGCAGTCCCCACACTTCTATGCCTATTGCGACGCACCATTTCAAACCCCGGCCCCCTGGCCGGGGTTTTTTTATGTAGGGTGGGCAACTTGTTACCCACGCGTTTACCCATTTGATTCTCTGCCCGGGCGCCAAGGCTGCACAGTAGCTTGTTTCAGGACTCGCTTAAACACATCCTTGTGTCGCTCTTCCTCGACATCCCTGTCTCGTAAGGTCCCGAAACAAGCTACTGTACACCCTCGGTTTTGTGGTAGTTCAGGCAGTATTGGATTCTTATGGAAGAGAAGCGTGCCTCAGTTTTGCATGGCTCAATGGATAAACTATAGTGACTCGCAACCGTATTAAGATAGAATCCACTGTTCAAGCAATAACGAAAGCAGTTAAAAGGCTACTCCATTGAACAACGACCAGACACCACCTGTCAGTAACTTCATACGAAACATAGTTATACGTGACCTTGAGTCGGGCAAGCACAACAAAATTGTTACACGCTTTCCGCCTGAGCCCAATGGTCATCTGCATATTGGTCATGCCAAATCCATTTGTCTGAACTTTGGTCTTGCCAGTGAGTTTGGCGGCACAACCAACTTGCGTTTTGATGACACCAACCCGCTCAAGGAAAGTGAAGATTTCGCCCAGGCTATTATGAGTGATGTTCGCTGGCTGGGTTTTGAATGGAATGAACTCCGGCACGCCTCCGACTATTTTCAACAGCTATATGACTATGCAGTTCACCTGATAAAGAACGGAAAAGCATACGTCGACAGTCAGGATGCAGAATCCATGCGCGCAAGCCGTGGCACGCTGACAGAGGCGGGTACCAACAGTCCCTACCGTGACCGGTCCATTGAGGAAAGCCTCGAGTTGTTTGAGGGTATGAAAAATGGTGAATTTGCGGATGGTGAACATGTTCTGCGTGCACGTATTGATATGGCTTCGGGCAATATGCACATGCGCGATCCTGCCGTCTATCGTATTCGCAAGGTAGCACATCACCGTACCGGGGACGAGTGGAACATCTACCCGATGTATGACTGGGCGCACGGTATCTCAGATGCTATAGAAGGGATTACCCATTCCATATGCACGCTGGAGTTCGAAGAGCACCGACCGTTATATGACTGGTTTCTCGATAATATTCCTTCGCCTTGTCACCCGCAGCAGATCGAATTTGCGCGCGGTAACCTCGATTTTACTGTGATGAGCAAACGCAAGCTGAAGGAACTGGTTGAGGGCGGTTATGTTTCGGGGTGGGATGACCCGCGTATGCCTACTATCGCCGGTCTGCGTCGCAGGGGGTATACCGCACAGTCAATTCGTACCTTCTGGAAAGAAGCGGGCGTCTCTAAAGCCGAAAGCATTATTCCAATGGGTGTGCTGGAAAATGCTATCCGTAATGATATGAATGAAAATGCACCGCGCGTCATGGCGGTTCTCGATCCCGTAAAAGTGGTATTAACCAACTACCCTGAAGGTGAATCTGAGCTGTTTGAAGCACCTTCCCACCCGCAGAAGCCTGAAATGGGAAGTCGATCAGTGCCCATGAGTCGGGAGATTTGGATTGAGCGCGGTGATTTCATGGAAGAGCCACCACGTAAGTTCTTCCGTCTGCGTCCGGGCGGTGAAGTTCGATTGCGTAACGCCTTTATTATCAAGTACACGGATATCGTCAAGGATTCCGAAGGCAACATTATTGAAATTCATTGTGAATACGATCCGGAAAGCCGCAGTGGTTTGCCGGGTGCTGCGCGAAAAGTTAAAGGCACCATACATTGGGTGTCTGCAGAACATGGTATCAATGCCGAGATTCGACTGTATGACAGATTATTCAGCGTGGCTAACCCTCTGGCCGACAAGGAAAAAGACTATCTTGAGTTTCTGAATCCTCACTCGCTGGATGTAATTACAGACGCGATTGTCGAACCGGCGGTGGCCAAAGGTAGTCCCGGAGATTTCTTTCAGTTTGAGCGTGTGGGATATTTCACAATTGACCAGGATAGTGCGGATTCTGAACGGCCAATTTTGAACAGGACGGTATCATTACGCGACTCATGGGCAAAGCTGAACAGGTAAACAGGTGACTTGAGGCACAGTCATTGGTGCTTTAAGTTTGTTAGACTCAACGTTCGATCGGTCGGTATTTAAGGAGATTTACAATGGGTTGGATAGTACTTGCATTAATTGTCGGAACAGTCTTTTTTGCGATATCGATTTACAACCGACTGGTCGCAGGCAGGAATCGCTTCAAGAATGCATTTGCACAAATT
>JAOUCZ010000070.1 GCA_029859505.1 Lysobacterales bacterium
ATCCAGAATACCGGCATTGAGCATGCTGTTACCCTCAACCCGCAAAAGATAATGTGGCCGGGATGAGAATAAGAGCGGATCCACCCTGTACTCATTTTCAATGTTCTCCTGTGCCAGGATCGGACTGCCGGCAGCGACCCGCCCAACCAATGGCAAAGGTGTGCGGGTACTGTTGGATGGCGGCAGGTTTGAAGATGACAGGGCAGTAAGGGTGATGCCACGCGAGCGACCCGCCTCAATACGGATCACACCTTTGTGCTCGAGTGCACGTAAGTGACTCTCTGCGGCGTTTGGCGAACGAAACCCGAAGTGCATTGAAACGTCATTTCTCGTAGGTGGAAACCCGGCGGAATCAATGTGATCAGATATGAAGATAAGAATCTCTTTCTGACGCTTTGTCAATGGTTTTTCAGTCACTTTTAGTAGCCCTGTATTTGATACTGTAAATATATACAGTAATCCGGTTTTATTCAACTACCAGTTAAAGGCAAAGTCATCCCCGCTTTCGCGGGGATGACTTTGCGAGTACTTCGTGGAGTGTTTTGCTTAAAAAGGTAACTCCAGTGCGTCACAAATAAAATGGTTGAGTCGGGACGCTGTCTTGAATGTTTTGACGGACTCATCAACAAGCGTTGAACTAAGTGCCAGTTTTACATCGAGTCCAGCCATCACGTAAAAACTCTTACGTTTCAGGTCTTTAATATGTCTTGAGTCGGGCAGGTAACCCCGGGGCGGGCGTTTCAGAGAATCACCCTGGATACCGCCGAATTTCTTGAGTGCGGAAGAGCGGGACAGCTTTTCCCAAGCTGAAGGGTTGTCGGCGATGAACTCCCGTATTTGGCCCAATTGCCTGGATGGTGGGCGCCATATACCGCCACCAACAGAGATGTGATCGGTTTCAATGTGCAGGTAAAAACCGGGTGCATGGGCATCACGGCCGGCCTGGTGTCTGAAATGGCAGGCGGCATGAGTCTTGTAAGGTATTTTGTCCTTGGAGAAGCGTGTGTCCCGGTAAATACGAAACATGGACCCGCCATGTGGCCGGGGGTCTGCTTTGTAGAAAGGTGCGATGGACTCCAGTCGCGGGGCCACGCTGCGAATGTAATCACCCATCGGTTTAACAACGGACTCGTGATAGCGCTGCTTGTTTGTGTTAAACCAGTCGCGATTGTTATTTCTTTTAAGCTCATTGAAGAAAGTGAAGAAGTCTTTTGGAAAGCCGTTGAACTCTGACATTTTTTATCTTTTTACCTGAAGTATGGGTAGCGCCAGTAATGGCGGCCATAATACGGATAATGCCAGTAATAAGGCCGGTAATGGTCGTAGTAAACCCTGTCTCTGAGTTTAGGCCACAGGATCATAAAGTCAAAATCTACCACCGGAAAATGATAATCGAACTCGCCTACCTTGCGCACATCAAGATGTATGATCTTGCCGGTTAGCGTAACTTCACGGCCTTTCTTAAAGACTTCTGGATCGTAAAAACCGGGTTTGCAGGCAATAAAGCGTCCTTCGGTCTGATCAGATTTTTTCGGACGCATTGATGTTTGCAGTGACTTCGACAGAATTTCAAAACAGGTGTAGTCGGTCTCCGGCCGGGTTTCCAGTACGACACCACCCCACCGTACCGTAGTTTCCATATCTGCTTCTGTGACGTCCTTCGGAATTAGTGAGGTGTAATCACCCTGTAATTGCTCTGGGATCGAGGTGCAGGCTGAAAGCAGCAGAGTACTCATCAGAATCAGGCTGCTTGTGCAGGTCAGGCGGTTCATTCCAATTCTCCTATACATCAACTACCGGGTGCTGAGCGTATCTCGAAACAGTTGATAAGCTCCGTCAATTCCGCTTCATTACCCATGTCCCTTGAATAGCGGCACAATGTGTAAAGCTCGGCAATCCTGAAAATAGCATCACTTTCGTACTTTAATTGACCTCCTGCATTTGCAGCCAGTTCCATGGCGCCCATTGAGGGGTGAGACACAAAGCCGGCCTTTTCCAGTTTTTTAATGAATTTACCCCATAGGCGCAGCAATGGATCCGGTTTCCTCGATGACCTGAATTTCAACAACATAGGGGCCACTAGAAAAATAACTGCGCCGGTGATCAGCAGAATGGCAATCATGGCAATAACAAGTTTGGCCGGGCCAAGATACTCCCAGCCAAAAATTGAGAACAGGCGTGACTGGCGGTCAGCCCCGAATGTAATCACCCAGTTGTTCCAGCCACGCTGAAACAGATCAAAGGTATTACGTGCATTTCTAAGCCATTCAAAATCCAGCAGGTAGCGACGCTGCTCGAGAGAATCCACGGCCCCTTGTTGCACGCGTTCCGGTGCGACTGCGGCGGTCGGATCAATTCGTGTCCAACCGGAACCCCTGACCCAGACTTCCGACCAGGCATGGGCATCGGACTGCCTGACCAGCAGGTATGAGCCAATCGGGTTATAAAAACCTCCCTGGTAACCGGTGACCACGCGTGCCGGAATACCAGCCATGCGCATCATGACGGTAAATGCCGATGCATAGTGCTCGCAAAAGCCCTCCTTTGTATCAAACAGGAACTCATCTACCGTGTGCTGGCTTAGCAGAGGCGGGTTCAGGGTGTAATGAAACTGCTGCTGGTTAAAGTGCTGTAGTGCCCTGCGGATGATCTCGCTGTCACTGCCAGCCTCTTTTCGCCAGTCAGCCATCATTGCAGCTGTTCTGGGATTGAACCCCTCGGGCAGTGCAAGCGCTGCTCTGAGCAGGGTTTGTCTGAGTACGGGGCTATCCTGGAAGCCTGGGTCAGATGCCATGGTGTAACTGAGCAGGCGGGTGACCGGGCGGGAAGCGATTAACTGGTAATCAACTGTCATTTTGGTTCTGCGGGGCGTCAGTGCCGGGTAATCCAGCGCAAACAACCAGCGTTGCTCGGTTGGCTCCATTTGCACATCATATCGAAAAGGTGCTTTCTCAGGATCCGGCTTGTTATCGGCCAGCAGGTTGCGGCTGAGGTAACTGACTTCCCAGGTACTGCCGTCGAAATTCCAGAATACCGGCCCACGCCAGTAGAGATCACTATTTCTCGGTACACCGCCTTCGAACTTCGCACGAAACGCCGGTGAGTCATCCATGAACAGGTTCTGAATACTGCCAGGTGTCATGGAGTCGGATAAGCCGGAACGGGCGTCCAGTGCATCTTCAGGCAGACCCCAGAGCGGGCTGCCCCAACGGGGAAAAAGCAGAAAAAGCGTAATGCCAATCGGAAGGGCGAGAGCCATCAGGGAGGCACCGAAACCCAATTCTGTTAACAGTTTGCGATCGGATTCCGGCTCTTCGTCCAGTACACTGAAGGCCTCGCATCTTTGCAAGTACATGAAAGAGATCAATGAGCTAAGCAGACAGGCAATGATATAGATGATCATTGGAATGCCCTGCGAAAACAGGAACTGCGTAGCACATAGAAACAGACTTAGACTGACCACAATGCGGGCATCGCGGATACGGAATGTCTCCAGTAATTTCAAGGACAGCATCAGCACCAGCATGCTGACCGCCGCGCGTCTTCCCATCAAACCCCCATAGGTGGTGACCAGTGCGCCTACTGCCAGTGCGGTGGCCAACACGCGCAAGATCATCGGTATAGGCTTCCATTGGCGAAACTCTGCCATTAACCGCCAGACAATGGGCAGAAGCGTAATGGGCACAAGATGAAACGGCATGCTCGCCAGTTGTGGAAGCATGCTGATGACCAACGCCGTGACGGTCCATAGGACACTGAGACGGTTCAGCATGGCTGTCGGCAATGATTTCACAGCAGATATAGTGCCAGCGCTTCCAGGCATCGTGACCGGTGACTGTCGCCTTTACCCACAGGTATTGCAGAGTCGGGAAGTATCAGGCTATATGACAACTGTTTGTGGTCTGCAGCAATTACCCATGCGGTGAGAATGGAAAGGCGTTTTTCAACTTCACTTCCTCTCAGTAAATCCCAGTCCAATTCGCATGCATCCTCCCGGGGAGTCTCCATTTCCATGCTATACAGTTCGTCATGGCGGGCACTTGCACGCCATGCAACCCGTTGACGGGAGTCGCCCGGCTGGTACTTTCGCAAGCCATGAACCTCGTCACCATCCCCACGTCTGGCAGGGCCTGAATGGCCATGGCCTGTTTTTGGTAGCGGTGGGGCTTTTCTCGCGGGCGCAGGATAGACGAGGCAACGGGTTTGGGGGAAAATCCATGACCAGGCTTTAAAAAGACCCAGGGGGAAACGGGTTTCCAGTCGAAAAGAGGGCATCTCCAGCCATCCACGTTTGTACGTTGGACGCTGCAGAAGAAAAGAGTCATAGGAGTTAAGTTTGAAATTCTTGCAGTCCTGGGCCTGTCTGAACCCGGCCTGGATCGCAAAACGCTGACGTTCATTTCCATTGGAAGCAAAAACACGGAAATGTGCGTATTCACCGCAAAAAACCGGCTCAGCATGAATACTATCAACTTTCAGTCCGGACAAGTTGCGGTAGGCAATCAGTGTGGTCAGTTGGGCAATGGTGGCCAGCAGAAATACCAGGATCAGGGCCATGTTGTTGTTGAAATTAAGGCCGCCGAGGGCCATGAAGATCAGCATGAACCCAAATCCCCAGCCAAACTTCGTAGGTAGTACAAATATTTGACGGTACGCCAACTCAAAAGGTGGCGTCATTGGACCGCGTTTTTTATGAACCCGTTGCTTGATCCGGTCTGAGATGGAACTGACAAAAGACCTGGGTGCCGGTGGGGTTGCGACCGTTACCATTGGCTGACTCAGGGGACTGCCACCTGGTTTAACAGGTTGGAAATCTGCTCATTGACGGAAGTTTCCATGCCATGGGGCACGCTCATACGGTGACGGGCGAGACTGGGAAATATGGTTTTGACGTCTTCCGGAATAGCAAAATCCCTGCCTTCAAGAAATGCATAAGCCTTGCTGCAGTGCAGCATTGCAATTCCCGCCCTTGGAGACAGGCCTGTTTCAAACCAGCGACTGTTTCGTGTTCCGGCGAGCAATGCCTGCACATAGTCCAAGAGGGCGTCACTTACATGTACCTTCTGGCAATCCCGATTGAGTTGCATCACATCATCCGGACTGATGATGGCCTGAGTGTCACGCAGTACCAGGGCTCTGTCCCGGGCTGTTAACAATTCACGCTCAATTTCCGGTTCTGGAAAACCAAGGGAGATACTCAACAAAAAACGGTCCAGTTGAGAGTCGGGCAGGGGGAACGTGCCGCCCAGGTCAAGCGGATTCTGGGTGGCGATGACAAAAAATGGTTTTGGAAGAGGATGCGTTTCGCCTTCGATGGTGACCTGGCCTTCTGCCATAGCCTCGAGCAGGGCGCTCTGTGACTTGGGTGTTGCTCGATTGATCTCGTCGGCCAGCACCAGCTGAGAGAAGATCGGACCCGGGTGGAATTCAAATGTCTCACGGTCCCGGTTGTAAATGGAAACCCCCAGGATATCTGCAGGCAGCATGTCACTGGTAAACTGTATGCGTTGGTAACGAACGCCGATGACCGCTGCCAGTGCGTGTGCGAGTGTTGTTTTACCAACACCGGGCAAATCTTCGATCAAAAGGTGGCCGCGTGCCAATAAGCAGCTGAATGCAAGTTTCACCTGCTGCTCTTTACCCATGACAATACTGTTAACGGTGTTGACTGCATCCTTCAGCCGATCATGTCGATGGCCTTCGGAGTCAGGGGTTTGTAAGGAGAATTCCATTATATTTCAGGGCTCCAGTAAGCTATTGATTTTCGCTGCACAGATGAAGTCATTTTCAGACAAACCGCCAATCGCATGAGTGGTATAACTCACTTCACAATAATTGTAACCAGCTGAGAAATCCGGGTGGTGACCCTGCTGTTCCGACATGTAGGCCATGGCGTTGATGAATGAGATTGTAGCTGAAAAATCCTTGAACTTAAGCCTCCTCTTAATACCTTTTTTATCCCCGGTCAGTTTCCAGCCAGGCAACTGTTCAAGATGCCGGGCTGAAATGGGTTCATCCAATGGGCAAACGCCACCTTCACAAGGTTTACAGTGCTTATTCTCAAAATTAACCAAAGCCACTCCCTGGACTGACAGGGCCTGATAACTCAATCTGGCCCCTTGGTCGTTGTTACTCCTTTGGCACAGTATACATTTACTCGCGATGAAACTCATTTCATGGAAGTATCTGACCATTAATAACGACTTTTAAGTACACTCTGTGCATAAGAAAACCAAGTTTGGACCATACTGACATGTCAAACACGCAACCTAATTGCACTGCACTCATATTACCCGGTGGTGGCGCACGTGGTGCCTACCAGGTGGGTGTGCTCAAGGCTGTCAATGAGTTGACGGCAACTGGAAAAAATCCTTTTCCGATTATATGTGGCACTTCGGCCGGCTCGATTAACGCGGCGGTTTTGGCCAGTCATGGACATGAGTTTTCAGTCGGGGTTGAGCGTCTGGAACAATTCTGGCGAAGTATGTATTGCGCTCGGGTTTACCGCACCGATGCATGGACCGTGTTTAAATCCGGCATGCGTTTCGCGCTTACCCTGCTGTCGGGAGGCCTGATCAAGACGGACCCAAGGTCATTCCTGGATAACATGCCGCTACGGTTGTTTCTGGAGAAACACCTACAGTTGGAAGGTATTCAGACAGCACTGGATCTGGGTGAATTACGTGGTGTGGCTGTTACGGCATCCGGCTACTCCAGTGCCACTGCCACCAGTTATTTCCAGGCACAGGATAATATTGATGAGTGGCAGCGTACACGTCGCAAAGGACTGGCTTCGACATTGAATGTTCAGCACCTGTTGGCATCGGCAGCACTGCCGATTCTTTTTCCGGCAGAGCGCATTGGAAATGAGTATTTTGGTGATGGTGGTATGCGTATGGTTGCCCCACTGAGTCCCGCCATACACCTCGGTGCAAACCGGATCATGGTGATTGGCACACGCGATGAAAAACCTGATCTGCCACCTGAGAGTCCTGCAGAATATCCCTCTGCCGGTGAAATTGGCGGTTACCTGATGGACACTATCTTCATGGACACGCTTAATGCGGATCTTGCGCGGATGCGGCGTATCAACAAGACACTGGAACTTGTACCTGAAGAAAGAAGGCAGCAAACCGGTTTAATTAATATCAACAGCCTGGTGATCAAACCCAGCAAGGATTTGCGCTATGTGACGCAGGCACATGTCAATGATATACCCCGCAGCGTACAGATTTTATTACGCACGCTGGGTGGCTGGGGAAGGGACTGGCGTATGGCAAGTTACCTGTTGTTTGAATCCGCCTATTGTGGGGAATTAATTGATCTTGGTTATACCGATGGCATGAATGCGGAACAGGAAATTGTCCACTTTCTGGAAAACTGACGATTGATTACATGCCACCGGTCTGTTGCGGTGTTTCTGCCTGCTCCGGTTCTTCGGGTTTATCCACCGGCACAATAGGGTCCTTTTTATTTTCACGGGGAAAATCATCGACTGCTATAACCAGTGCGCTTGCCTTTTGAGCCAACCGTACCATGGTCGCCTGTTCCTCGGTAATCACTCCACTCTCCGTGGCACGTTTAACCAGTCCTTCGTAATTTTCAAAATTGACTGATTGCTTCAGTGCGTTCTTGATCGCACGCTCGGCTGCCTGGGCTTCCAGAACCAGGTGGAATGCCTTGTTGACACGACCGGTAGCGTCATCACGGTCCGAGATAAATATACCATCGGTCAGACGATCCCGGCTTTCATTTTCGCTGAGCAATATCCGGGCTACGGCTTTAACCGTTTTATCGGTCGGTTCGTTATGGGGCGCACCGAAGGGAAATACGATCAAGCGGACAATTCTGCCCAATACGGGTACAGGAAAATTCTGAATGACGCCTAAGAGGCCCTGCTGAATACGATACAGACTGTCTTCCATGCCCCACTGTAGCAATGGCAGGTCAGCGACCGGTCGACCGTCATCTTCAAACCGTTTCAATGCTGCGCTACCCATGTACAGGTGGATCAGCACATCCGCCAGTCTACCTGACAGTTTTTCCTTGAACTTGAATTTACCGCCAAGCAACACCAGCACCATGTCTGCCATGAATGCAAAAGCGGCACTCATGCGGCTGAGTTGTCGGAAATACTTTGCATGTGGACCCTTCACCGGGGCCGGTGTCATTCGACTACCGGTCAGGCCCAGCAAGAGACTACGTACCATGTTGCTTATGACGAAACCCACGTGGGTGAACAGGGCGTTGTCAAATGTTCGCCTGGCCTGGCTGTTGGCAATGCCGGTTACGGCGTTCATCTCTTTTAAAAGACAGGGATGTGCCCGGATGGCGCCCTGGCCAAAAATTATCATTGAACGTGTCAGGATGTTCGCACCCTCGACGGTTATGGCTATTGGCAGCGTCTGGTAGGCGCGGGCGAGATAGTTATTGGGGCCCTGGATTATGCCTTTTCCGCCGTGTACATCCATGGCGTCTATGATGCATTGACGGTTGCCTTCGGTAAGTTGGTACTTATTGATGGCTGACAATACACCGGGTTTTTCACCCTGGTCGAGTGCAATCAGGGTCAACAATCTTGCCGCGTCCATACGGTAAGTCCTGCCGCCAATTCTCGATAGTGGTTCTTCAATGCCGCCAAAATAACCGATAGGTACATCAAACTGGGTGCGAATTCTGGCGTATGCGCCGGTCAACGAGGAGGCCATTTTGCCGCCAGCCACGCCAAGTGACGGTAATGAAATTGCACGTCCGGCCGCCAGGCTCTGCATCAACATTCGCCAGCCCTGTCCGAGGCGTGATTGACCGCCGATGATCCAGTCCATCGGGATAAATATGTCCTCACCGCGGGTCGGACCATTCATGAACACCGCACCAACCGGCAGATGACGATTACCTATTTCTATGCCGGAGGTGCTTGTTGGAATTAACGCGCAACTGATACCCAGGTCGGTTTTGTCACCCAGAAGACCATCCGGGTCGTACGCACGGAATGCAAGTCCAAGTAAGGTAGCAACAGGGGCGAGGGTTATATAGCGTTTATTCCAGCTAACCCGCAAACCCAGGACTTCCTTGCCTTCAAAAGTACCTTTGCATACGACGCCCTTATCCGGCATGGCGCCGGCATCGGAACCGGCCAGCGGTGAAGTCAATGCAAAGCAGGGAATCTCCTGGCCAGTGGCAAGGCGAGGCAGGTAATGGCTTTTTTGCTCATCGGTACCGTAGTGCAGCAATAACTCGCCAGGGCCGAGGGAGTTGGGCACCATGATACTGACAGCAGCTGTAATGTTTCTGCTGGCAATTTTCATGACCACAGCGGAATTGGCCTGCGCGGAAAACTCGAGACCGCCGTACTCCTTTGGAATGATCATGCTGAAAAAGCGATTTTCACGGATAAACTGCCAGACCGGTTCTGGTAAATCCTGATACTTTTCAGAGATTTCCCAGTCGTCGAGCATCAGGCACAGTTCTTCAACCGGACCATTGATAAAAGCCTGCTCACGTTCACTGAGTTGCGGGGTTGGTTGTCGCAACAAGCGCCGCCAACGTGGTTTGCCGCTAAATAATTCAGCATCCCACCAGACAGTTCCGGCTTCGAGCGCCTCGCGTTCCGTGGGTGAAAGTTTGGGCATCACCTTTCGATACACGCTGAAAAGCCGGTTGCTGATAAACAGCCGGCGCAGAGGTTTGATAGCGAAGCCTGCAAGACTGACAGTCGCTATGCCCAGAGACCACCGGAACCAGGCTGGAATTTCATAGAAGTGTCGAAGCTCCGTGAATGCGAAGGTAAGCCCGGCAAGAATCGCAATAGAGATCAACAATGGAATGCGGTAGTAAGCCAGTAAAAGTATTGAGAATACGAGCAAAACCAAAAATAGAGCGGTCATACATGTCCTCGCTTTTACGTTGTAGATTAGTCAAGTCGATCCGGTGTCTGGATCAATTCATTTTACGGGTGAATATCATAGATGAAAACAGGACAGGATGGTAACTCAACATATTCAGAAAGCTGATTGCAAGCCAGCCTGTGTCAGCTTAAAATTACCTGTTGTCTCAAGCTAATAAACAAGAAACATCGCTTGTCTTATATTTTCATTTATTTCAATTAATTATAGGGAGTTCTTAAGTGTCTGTTGAGCGTACATTGTCAATTATTAAACCCGATGCGGTTGCAAAAAACGTGATCGGCGAAATTTATAGCCGTTTTGAAAAGGCCGGACTGAAGATTGTCGAGGCCAGAATGCAGCATTTGAGTCGCGAAGAAGCCGAAGGTTTTTACGCGGTTCACGCCGAACGCCCGTTCTTCAATGATCTGGTTGCGTTCATGACCTCGGGTCCCGTGATGATCCAGGCTCTTGAAGGTGAAGATGCCATCGCTTTGAATCGCCAGCTAATGGGCGCAACCAATCCTGCAGAGGCAGAGGCGGGTACCATTCGCGCAGATTTTGCAAAAAGCATCGATGCCAATGCAGTACATGGTTCGGACGGTCCGGACACTGCCAAGACCGAGATAGCCTACTTTTTTGGCGCCTGAAAATACAATCAGTCAAATCGCCGTGAATGCTGTTAAAAGTCGCATAAACCTGCTTGATTTCGATGAGGCGGGTTTACGTGATTTTTTTGAATCGATTGGTGAAAAGCCTTTTCGGGCCCAGCAGATTCTGAAGTGGGTTTACCATCACTCGGAAACCGATTTCAGTGTAATGACTGATCTGGGTATTGCCTTACGCGAGAAACTGAATTTAATTGCAGAGATCAAGCTGCCTGAGATACTCCGGGAACAGCGCTCGGCCGATGGCACGGTGAAATGGCTCATCGGGTTTCATGGTGGAAACGCGGTTGAAACAGTCTATATTCCCGAACCCAGACGCGGTACTTTATGTGTGTCTTCGCAAGTTGGTTGTGCGCTGAACTGTTCCTTCTGTTCAACCGGTGCACAGGGTTTTGCACGCGATCTGACCACCGGTGAAATCATCGGCCAGGTCTGGCTTGCTGCCAGGGCACTGGGACATGAGCGAAATGGCCAGCGTAAAATTACCAATATTGTGATGATGGGTATGGGTGAGCCCCTGCTCAATTTTGATGCGGTTTTACCGGCTTTGTCCCTTATGCGCAATGACCTCGGGTTTGGTTTTGCCGCCAAGCGAGTCACCGTGAGTACTGCGGGGCTGGTCCCGGGTATCTATCGCCTGCGCGAATCCATTGACGTTGCACTTGCGGTATCACTTCATTCACCTGTGGATGATGTGCGTGTTGAACTGGTTCCACTCAACCGTAAATACCCCATTGCTGAGTTAATGCAGGCTTGCAGGGATTTCGTGTCCGAAAAACACAAGCGTACCGTGACCTTTGAATATACTTTGATCGATGGTGTCAATGATCACCCGGAACAGGCGCGTAAACTGGTAAAATTACTCAGAACCGTACCGAGCAAGCTTAATCTGATACCCTTTAACCCGTTTCCAGGCACTCAATACCGTTGTTCAAGCCAGGATCGTATCACCCGGTTTCAGGAAATAGTCATGCAGGGCGGGTTAATTGCAACGGTAAGGAAAACCCGTGGAGAGGATATCGACGCGGCCTGCGGACAGTTGGTCGGTAAGGTACAGGATCGTACTAAGAGAAGTGAACGGATAAAAATAAAAATGGCGGAACTCACCCCATGAATAGATATACACCTGGAGTTTTTCACATCCCTAATGTGATTTACAAAACGCCATTACGACTTTGGTCTTTGGTCCTTATGATCGCTTTAATCAGTGGATGCGCGTCCAATCAAGAAAAAGACCCTTACGATGAAACCAAGACGCAAAAGGCGGTGGAATCCAATACAGCACTCGGGCTCGAATACATGAACCGGGGCCAGTACGAGGTGGCCCTGGGTAAATTGAAAAAGGCGGTCAGAGAAGACCCGAAGTATGCGCCTGCACAAACGGTGCTGGCGGTATTATATGAACGTATAGGTGAACAGGAGTTGGCTGGTAAGCACTACGAGAAGGCCTATGAGGCGGATCCTGATAACGGTGATGTGAATAATAATTATGGAGTCTACCTCTGCCAGAATGGTGAGGAGAGGCAGGCCATTGAACATTTTCTAAGGGCCCTGGATGACCCGTTTTACAGTTCACCTTCCATTGCCTTGACGAATGCCGGTTCCTGCGCATTGGGACATGGAGATATGGTCGATGCTGATGATTATCTGCGTCGCGCATTAAAAATCGAACCTGACTTCCCGGATGCATTGCTTAATATGTCCAGGCTGAGCTTTGAACAGGAGAAGTACCTGACGGCGAGGGCATTTATGCAACGCTATGAAGAAGTAACCAGTCATACAGCCGAAACCCTGCTGCTTGCTTACAGAGTAGAGGCAGCTTCTGGTAATCGAAAATCAGCAACGACTTACAAATTAATGCTGGAAACCAACTTTCCTGAATCTGATCAGACCGCTGAGGTCCGGAGACTTTCTGGAAGATGAAAGAACAACAATCACTAATTCCAATGGCTACGGGTGAGTACCTGAAATCCTTAAGGGTAGAGAAGAAGCTTTCTCTTGCCGATGTCGCCAAAGCGATCATCCTGGACGAGAAGCTGTTGGGGGATCTTGAGCAGGATAATGCCGATCATATCGCCATGTTGTACAGAAATGGTTACATCCGCACCTATGCTCGGTTTCTCCAGGTGCCCGAGGATGAAATATCGGCATTGTTGGTAGAGGCAGAAGCTAAAGAGCCTGGCTTACAACATATATTTGTTGAGCCGCCAAAACGCAGTTCAATGGACAAATGGTTGCGCGCCAGTAGTTATGTATTGGCGTCTTTACTGGTTGGAACCCTGGCCTGGCAGTTCACGCATGAGGCGGTGAGGCTGTCGCAAAATGGTTCACGGCTTCAGAGCAACGGCATAAACGCGGAGGAGGCTGAAGAGGTAATTGGCACTGCTCAGCAACAGGAGATCAGTGGGCCGGTCAACGCTTCAATTGCACCTCTGGGCGCTTTACATGCCAAAAGTGAGGACGGCATGGATACTGCCGAGCAGGCCTGGGCAGCCCTGTCAAAACCGGCTCTACCCGATGGTCAAAGCAGTTTACATATCACGATTTCAGCTGATAGCTGGGTTGAGATTATCGATGCCAGTGGTCAGGAGCTTGAAATGGACTTGCTGCGTGGTGGTAGTGAAAAAGCCTACCACGGTCAGTCGCCATTCAAGATTTTGTTAGGTCGAGCGTCGGCAGTGCGTTTGTCGATGGATGGTGAGGCGGTCGATTTAACCGCGTTCACCCGGGATGACGTTGCTCAGTTTAGTTGGCCGCAACAGTTACAGGCCGGAAATGAAGGATCGGACGGTAGCTGAAATGAGTTCTCCTATTCGCTCAATTCGAGGGATGAACGACATCCTTCCCCAGGACATGCACTACTGGCAAAGCTTGGAAAATACGGCTGTACAGGTTTTTGCTGCTTATGGTTTTGAGCAGATTCGTCTGCCGATGCTTGAAAAGACAGAGGTTTTCACCCGCGGTATCGGGTCAGCGACAGACGTCGTATCCAAGGAAATGTATAGCTTCAATGATCGCAACGACGAGTCATTGAGCTTGCGCCCTGAAGGAACGGCAGGCGTGGTTCGCGCAGCATTACAAAACGGATTGTTATACGGTCAGGCCAAACGACTCTGGTATTGCGGTGCTATGTTCCGTTATGAGCGTCCACAGAAAGGCCGAAGTCGGCAGTTTCACCAGATTGGAGCAGAACTGTTTGGTGCCCCGGGAGCAGATGCCGATGCGGAGATACTGATGCTCGGTACCCAGTTATGGAAAAGTCTGGGGTTACATAATTTACGTCTGGAAATCAATTCACTGGGAAATGCGGGTGAACGCGCACACTACCGGGACAAGTTGTACTCGTTTCTCAGCGCCCACAGGAATGAGCTTGACGATCAGACCAATGAGCGGGCAGAACGAAACCCGTTGCGGGTACTCGACAGTAAGGACCCAAAGGTCAGGGCACTTCTCGAAGATGCTCCTTTGCTGGCTGAACATCTTGGTGAAGACTCACGTGGGCACTACGAACAGCTAAAGCGCTACCTGGACCGCCTGGGAATTGAGTTTCATGAGAACCCGCGCCTGGTGCGCGGACTAGATTATTACTGCCATACCGTATTCGAGTGGATCACCGATGAGTTGGGTGCACAGGGTACAGTCTGTGCAGGGGGACGTTACGATAACCTCATTGAACTGCAGGGAGGTAAGCCTTGGCCTGGCATTGGATTTGCCATGGGAGAGGAACGCCTGGTTGAACTGTTGCGGCAAAAAGACGATATTGTGCCGCCGGTAAAACATGGTTACCTGGTTGCAGTTGGTGAAAACAGCACTGAATCTGCCCTGGAACTCGCGTATGATCTGCGCGCCAGGGTTCCGGATCTGCACTTGATTACCAATTTGAATGGCGGCAGCTTTAAGACGCAGTTCAAACGTGCAGACCGAAGTGATGCCTTATTCGCCCTGGTGCTGGGAGAAGAAGAGATTCTCAATGGAAGGGTA
>JAOUCZ010000301.1 GCA_029859505.1 Lysobacterales bacterium
TAAAGGGCATCGTTCCTGTTACAGCAATAGATGATTTAGAGTTTGATATCGGACCGGTGACCCGGGAATTGCAGACGTGGCTGATGGAGGGAGCCAGAAAAACATGAAGCGGCTTTTGCCCGTTGTCTTGATCGTCCTGCTGTTAAGCGCTGCCGGCCTGGCAGGGTTGTGGAATCAATATCAGCAGTTTCTACAAACGCCTCTGCAAATGGGGGCATCCGGGATGGTGATAGTGGTAGAGCCCGGAACCAACATCCGTTCACTGGCCGCGAGACTTCAGCAACAGGGCGCGACCCGTCTGGATTGGCGTTGGCGGTTGTTGGGGCGCCTCAAGCAGGTGACCATCAAAACCGGCGAGTATCAACTCAGACCCGGATTGGCTCCCCCGGAACTGTTGGACCTGCTGGCGTCAGGGAAGGTTGTAAATTATCGTTTCACCATCGTGGAGGGTTGGTCAGTAAAGCAATTACTGAAAGCACTGCATGAGAACCCTGTGCTGGAGCACCGTGTTTCAAACGTTGCGGAGCTTGAGAGCCTGGAAGGGTTTCCGAAAGGCAACTCCGAAGGTTGGTTCTTGCCCGAGACCTATGTTTTCGTTCGTGGTGATTCTGATCAGGACATACTGAAACGTGCTTACGATGACATGTTGGAGAGCCTGGAAGTCACCTGGAATGGTCGTGAGGACGGGCTGCCGTTTGAAACTCAATATGAGTTGTTAATCATGGCATCCATCATAGAAAAGGAAACCTCCCTTGAAAGCGAGCGTGCCGATATAGCAGGGGTTTTTGTGCGTCGACTGCAGCAACGCTGGCGGCTGGAAACAGACCCGACAGTCATCTATGGTATGGGCGATACGTATCAGGGTAACATCCGTCGCAAGGATCTTAAAATGGACACGCCCTACAACACTTACACCCGTCATGGCTTACCTCCAACCCCGATTGCATTGCCGGGTTTGGCGTCCTTACAGGCTGCTGCTCATCCAGCTGCCGGTGACGCCATGTTTTTTGTCGCCAATGGCAAAGGGGGGCATACATTCAGCAGTACGCTTGAAGCGCACAACAAGGCAGTCAGATTGTTAATAAAGCAAACCAGGGTGAAGTCTAATGAAGCGGGGGGCGGGCAATGATTCAGCTTAGCAAAGGGTTTTTCATCAGCCTTGAAGGGGGTGAAGGGGCCGGAAAAAGCACACAGAACAAACGAATTATTGATTGGCTCGCAGGCCAGGGACTCGAGGTCGTTGAAACCCGGGAACCCGGTGGCACCATCGTATCGGAGCAAATTCGACAGGTGTTGCTCGATACACGTAATGCGGGGCTTGGTGCAACCGCTGAATTATTGTTGATGTTTGCTGCACGTTCCCAATTAGTACAGGAAGTCATTCTGCCAGCACTGGCGGATGGCAAAGTCATTGTATGTGACAGGTTTACCGATGCCAGCTACGCTTACCAGGGCGGGGGTCGACAGTTGGGAGCTGAAACCGTAGAGGTCGTCGAGAAACTGGTGTTAAAGGGTTTGCGGCCTGATTTGACCCTGTTGTTTGATATTCCTGTTGAGCAGGGAATGAAGCGGGTTGCGGGGCGTGGCGAAGCCGATCGCTTCGAAGTTGAATCGCTGCGGTTTTTCGAAAGGGTCAGAGATGCTTACCTTGAACGTGCCACGGCCGATCCGCAACGTTTCAGGGTCATTGACGCGAGCCTGGATGAAGACCAGGTCTGGCAACAGGTCAGACATATCCTGCAGGAGAAGCTGGGTTTATGATCGACACCAGAATTTCCGGAGGCATAATTTATCCGTGGATGAATGACCACTGGTCGTTTTTTCTGCAACGACTTGAAAACGACAAACTCGCTCATGCATTGATGGTTGAAGGGCCGGCAGGCATAGGAAAGGCGTCTCTTGCAGCGGCCATGGTCGCGAAGCTTTTATGTCGTGAGAATGAACCTGGGGCTTGCAGTCACTGCCGGTCATGTACCTTGCTCGCGGCCGGGTCCCACCCGGATTACTTCGATCTTCAGCCGGATGAGGGTAAGCAAGTTATCAAGGTGGATCAGGTCAGGGCGCTGATAGGTAAGCTTGATCTCACAACATCGATCAGTGAACGAAAGGTTGCCTGTATTCATCCGGCAGAAAAGATGAACGCAGCAGCAGCGAATGCGCTTTTGAAGAGTCTTGAAGAGCCAGCAGGAAATACCGTGTTGATCCTGGTGAGTGATAACCCGGCCAGGTTGCCGGTTACCATACGCAGCCGGTGCCAGGCGATTTCAGTCAATCAGCCTGATTCGCAGCTAGTTTTGGACTGGTTGCAGGGCAACTCGGACAAAGGCCCTGAAATGAACCAGGCCGCACTACAGGCGGCAGGTGGTAGCCCGTTACGCGCGACGCAATACCTGGATTCACCTGAACTGGATGCCTATGGACAGGTGAGGGCCGGACTTGCCAGGCTGCTGGAAAGGCCGGGTTCCGTATCAGTCGTCAGCAGTGAACTGGGTGCATTGATTCCGGTTGATTTATGGCGTTGGCTTTCCATTTGCGTTGGGGAAGTAATAAAATCAATCATGACGCAGCAGGCCCTGGACTGGTTGCCCGCCAATCCGAAATTATCCGGCAAGCCGCTATTGGAACTGCAACGACGGGCGGATATCAACCGGCAATTGGCAGCCACACCGGTACGTGGGGACTTACTTCTTCATGATTGGCTGATAAGATGGGCAGAACAGGCGATCTGAATTACACTCGATCAATCACGGAAGACTTTGAGAAAAGAGGAATAGAGCATGGCACAACAAGGCATACTTTCATTATCCATTAAGGACCGGCAAACACTGTATAGCGCGTATATGCCCTTTATCCAGGGCGGTGGACTATTCGTGCAAAGCACCAAGCGCTATGCACTGGGTGATGAAGTATTTTTGTTGCTGACCATCATGGAACTTGAAGAGCGCTTGCCCATTCCGGGTAAGGTCGTATGGGTCACACCCCCGGGTGCGCAAGGCAACCGGCGACCCGGTATCGGTGTTCAATTCGGCGATACCTCCGATGGCGCACATGCCAGAACCATTATAGAATCGCATCTCGCCCAATTAATAAGTTCCGAGAAACGCACCCATACAATGTAAATATATCAATAAGATAGGATGTATATTTAACCTATTATATTCGTATCACATGCTCGATTAAATCAAGCATTTCCAACACGGGTTTGCCTGCTTGGTAGAAGTGCGGTGAGAGACGGATCCCACCTCCACGCAGTGCGCAGCTTAACTTTCTTTGTTTTAATGCCTTAAGAATTTCCACCGGATTTCCAGATAACGGTCTGAAGTTCACAATTCCCGAGACCCTTTCCTGGTCGAATGGGCGCAGTAGTTCAACACCAGCCATATCTGCCAGGCCTGCTGACAGCACGCGTGAGTTCTCTGCAATCAAAGACTCTACCTGCGGCATACCAAAGTTCTGTAACAAGCCTATTGAGGCATGCATGGCAACCTGGCCCAGGGTATTTGGACTACCGGCCTCGAAGCGCCCGGCGGTTTTGCTTGGCTGCCAGTCCTGACGATCAAATTGGTAAGGCTCATCGACCATGTGCCAGCCATGTTGATGGATCTGGAGCTCTTCACGCACACCCTCCCGGCAGAAAAAGACCGCGATTCCTTCCGGTGTGAGCAGCCATTTGTGCCCATCAGCAGCGAGGAAATCAATTCCACATGCCTGTACATCCATCTGCATTGCACCCAGTTGCTGGATAGCGTCCACGAAGAAAAGCACATTATTCTGCTGACAAAACTGACCGAGTTCTTCGAGCTTCAGGCGCAGGCCATCGGTCCATTGAATCGCGCTGACAGACAACAGGCGTGTACGTTTATCAATTTGCTCAAGAAGTGCTTTTTCAGGGTTTTCGGTAGATCGAATATCGACCTCGCGTACTTCCACTCCGTAGCGTCGCAGAGCCAGCCAGGGCAAGCGGTTTGAGGGAAACTCGTCAGCGGGAAGAACCAGGTTGTCGCCCGCCTGCCAGTCAATACCATTGGCCACGGTGCAGATGCCCTCGGTTGTGTTTTTCAACAGTGCGATATCATCTGCAGAAACGGCATTGATCAGGCTTGCCAATCCTCTCCTGAGTTGAGTTTCACGCAATAACCAGCGATTGTATTTTTCCGCACCAATTTCAGCGTTCTCGAGGGCAAAATCTGCAACGGCCTCTGAGGCAGTCCTTGGCCAGGGTGCAATCGCGGCGTGGTTGGCATATAGGCCGTGTTGTAAAATCGGAAACTCGTCAATGGGAATGGGATTGGCTGGATTCTGTGCTGT
>JAOUCZ010000071.1 GCA_029859505.1 Lysobacterales bacterium
GAAAAAGATAGCTGACGTATATCGAAAAAGAAACGTATAACACCACTGCAACACATGAAATCAAAGGCTTCATGACGTTATTCGTCAGCGTAAAATAGATGAACGATGGCAGGCATAATCCCAGTATCAGAGCATCGTTGGGTACGATCAGTGTTGACATTTGCAGTTGCTTGATAAGTGAGTTTGCCGTTGCGATGCTCGAAACCTGGCTGGTTGAGAGTAACGCGACCAAGTGAAACAAACCGTATAGTGCCAGACACCCGGCAGCAATCCGCACCATTCTCCTGGAAACCAATGAGGTGGCAAGCAGTAGCAAAAACATGTTGATGCACAAATACACCAGGAATCGCAGGCTGCGGGCAGGCTCGACTGAGAGCAGAGTTGAAATGCCTGTGGCAACAATCACAAGTAAGATCACGATGTAATCAATCCGTTCAAGTCGTAACGGGAGACTTTCCCGGAAGAAAATAGCCAGCAAACCGAGTCCAACCAACATAAAAGTGGCTAGATCAGGATGGGTATCAAAGGGGAGAAAAAATATGTACCCGACGATCGCAGCTGCCACCAGCGAGTCTGATTGCAACAATTGCTTCAAACCATCGCGGATCGGGTAGTAAGCTAATTGTTGCTCGGTTTTCATTTAACTACTGGGAGTCCTTGCACAAAGCACTCTTGCGAAATTAAATTTTCAGGTTTAGAGCTAGAAATCACTCTTACCGGCAATCTAATCCACCTGAATGCTCTCAATATAAGTGTTCAGGTTGTGAATCTACCTCGGTGTGTCGTATCTTTAATTATAGGAAGTTAAAGAAATTTTGACGAAATAAGTCTCAATCTCACTTCATACACCTTTGGGATATTTTGAGCCGACCTTGGTGGCACACCAAACACATCAATCAACGTCGGTTATGACCTACTTCAACTGGAAATTAGAATTTTTAAACGCATTAGGCCGACTCCAGCCCGTCGTTTAGCTGGACCTTGTTGAGAGAGCGTTTTAACTCGCAGGTGTTAAGCGACCGCCCGTCCCACAGGAGTAGGTTCATGGATATGAGCATCACCTATCTCGCTGAAACTGAACAGTCTGAAAGCCCGGTCACCATTGTAGTCCAGCACCCGCAAATCGTCGGTCTCATGCAGATCATTGGCGACCACATTGAAATGCCAACCATAACGTTGCTCTGCTAATTCGAATGGAACCTCGTAGGAAATGAACTTGTCAATTCCCTTTGCCAGCAACTTATCCAGCAAAATTGAATTCTCGATGGTTCCATGTGAAGTAAGAATCATCAGGGGGCCACTTCCTGTCATCAGTAGAAAGGTTTTCATTTCATCCTCCTGGTATTGATGTCCTCCCATCCCAGTATTTAGGTCCTCCCATATATATTTTAGTACTATTTTTGACTTTGGGTAATGCCATCGCGAATGCACTATAATGGTAATGAAAATTTCGTAGTCAGTCATGCCCAAAACTTTGTTGCCTCAATGGTACCCGGAGTCGAATCATGAAAGAACCACGACGACTGTTCAGTGTCCTTCGAGATCAAGGCTCGGATACTTTTAGCAACGATAGTCCAACTGCACAATATGCAACCGGCTCAGCAACCCACAGGGTCCGCCCGTCTGCTGTTGCTGGTAAGACCAACTCGCTGGATTATCTGACCGCGCAAAAATTTCTGCAATTCATCGGTCACCCCCCGATTCGCATGATTCTTTGGGATGGAACCACGGTTTCTACACATATCTCTAATCCCGTCGCAACCTTGCATTTTTGCGACCGGTCGGCCCTCTACCTGACTCTTTTGCAGCCCGAGACATATTGGGGTGATCTTTACAGTGAAGGGCGCGTGAAGGTTGATGGTGATCTTGCGGATCTTTTTCATGCGGTCTACCGGGGACTGCAAAGCGTTGGTGAGCAGTCCTGGTTCAACCGGGTGAACAGGATAATGGGACATCGGCGTATAAGAAATACTTTCCGCAAGTCGGTGGACAATGTCCATCATCATTATGATATCGGTAATGACTTTTACCGCTTGTGGCTCGATCAGGAAGCCATGCAGTATACCTGCGCATACTTTCCGGACCGTTCCATGACCCTTGAGCAGGCACAGCTTGCCAAGATGTCCCATGTCTGCCGCAAATTGCAGTTAAAACCTGGCGATCAGGTTGTTGAGGCCGGCTGCGGATGGGGTGGCTTTGCACTTTACATGGCCAAAAACCATCAGGTTAACGTCAAGGCCTATAATATTTCTCAGGAACAGGTGATATACGCGCGTGAAAAGGCCGCGGCGGAGGGCCTCACAGACCAAGTGGAGTATCTGCTCGACGACTATCGCAATATCAGCGGTGAGTACGATGCTTTCGTTTCTGTCGGCATGCTCGAACATGTTGGTCCAGGGGATTACCCGGTGCTCGGACAGGTTATTGATCGTTGCCTGAAACCCGGTGGCCGGGGTCTCATCCATAGTATCGGCCGCAACCGCCCAAGGCCCATGAATGCATGGATTGAACGCCGCATTTTTCCAGGCGCGTACCCCCCAAGCCTGAAAGAAATGATGAATATCTTCGAGACTAACCGATTTTCAGTGCTGGATGTCGAAAACCTGAGGTTGCACTACGCCCGGACCCTTGAAGCCTGGCTGCAACGCTACGAGATGCATACTGAGCGGGTAAAGGAAATGATGGATGAAAAGTTTGTCCGGACCTGGCGTCTTTACCTGGCAGGATCCAGGGCGGCTTTCACGGCCGGGCAGTTACAACTTTTCCAACTGCTGTTCGCACGTGAAAATGATAACCACCTGCCCTGGTCCCGCAACCACCAGTACACTGAACCTGAGTACCGCGGCCACCATGATCAGGTGATCACGGATGCCTGAAACCGAGGTGCTGATAATTGGTGGCGGGCCGGCAGGCTCGACACTGGCGCGGGCTCTTCGGCAGGCCGGAAAAGATGTTGCCATCATGGACAAGGCCATCTTCCCAAGGGATAAAGTCTGCGCAGGCTGGGTCACACCTGCTGTTATGCAAGAGTTGGAGATCGATCCTGAGGACTATGCACGCGATCACGTGCTGCAACCCATACATGGTTTTCGAACAGGCCGGATTGGCCAACCTTTGGTGCAATCCGATTTTCCAGGTGAACCTGCCAGCTATGGAATCCGCCGCATAGAGTTCGATCACTATCTTTTACAGCGCTGTGGAGCGCAGCTAATGATGGGCGAGACTTTCAGTTCAATGAAGCGCATGGCTGGTGGCTGGTTGGTTAATGACAGTATAAGAGCTGAACTTGTGGTCGGCGCCGGTGGTCATTTTTGCCCAGTTGCCCGTCTCATTGGCGCAAAAAGGTCACGCGAGACCGCAGTGGCCGCACAGGAAATCGAATTCGAAATGAGTACACAGCAAATGGCGGATTGCCCCGTCGACGGCCAACGGCCCGAGCTGTTTTTTACCCCCGACCTGAAGGGCTATGGCTGGATATTCCGCAAGGGTAAATACCTGAACATCGGTCTAGGACGTGAGGACAAGCACAAGCTATCGGGGCATGTTGAGCAGTTCTGCCAATACCTGGCACAGATCGGCCGGATACCACGTGATCTACCGGGAAAATTCAAAGGTCACGCCTATTTGCTCTATCCGCATGCCACACGCCCACTGATCGGGGATAATGTCATGCTGATAGGCGATGCAGCGGGTCTGGCATATGCACAAAGCGGTGAAGGTATCCGGCCAGCGGTCGAATCCGCCTTGCTGGCAGTTCAGGTAATTCATAATTGCCGCGGGGATTATGCGATGGATCGGCTGAGACCATATGTGGATAAACTGGAAGAGCGCTTCGGCGCTCGACAGCCGAAAGCGAAAGCAGTCAAAACAGGTAAAAGAGTACAGCGCGCCAGGCAAATGCTGGCGGGTATGCTTCTGAAAAGCCGCTGGTTTTCAAGAAACTTATTGATACGGCGCTGGTTCCTGCATGAACAGGACCGGCCTTTGCCGGCTTCCACTATACATGTCTCCTGAACGCTGTTTTTTTGAGAGAATAAAGGGACCAGACACATTTAACTAAATGACGGCTTCTGGTCATTACCCCAACGGGGTTACCAGCCGATTTCAGCTGCAGTTTCGGCTCCAATCGCACAGAATTTAAGGCTGGCAGGGTAACGCCAGTGACTGGCTGACATCGCAATACGCCCTGCCATTATCTCAGCACTGACTTGCGGGTATAAGGGAGATTGACCCGGGTTTGCAATGCCGGCGGGCACAATGGGCTGGCCGTTAAGGAAGTCATACTTATCGCTGGCACCCAATACATGAAGCAATTCGTGAGTGATCACGATGCGATTACGTGCGGCCTTTTCCTGTGAGGCCACGGCATTAACCAGGCCATAGCTGCCATTCTTGATACCAACTGAGCGCTCCAGCGGGCCTTTGGAATCTCCCTTCTGATAAAGCACAAACATTCTGACATCTTCGCCGATAAGACCATCCTGTGAGCCATTTCTCCATGCCCACCAACGCATCTTCAAACTCCAAAGTGCAATTTTTACACCAGAATTCTCGGCGGGTAGAGCAGGAGGCAATGAGGTCAAAGGACGAGCCACCTGTATAACGGCAGGATTCTCAAAGCGGCGATCATAACGTGCTGCCTGTCGCTTGAGAAAAACACTAATGTCCCGAAACGAATCGGCACCAAGACTCCCGGCATAGCGACGGGTATCCGCATCAGAATCAAGGAGTACAGGGTAGATGGTAATCCACAGTGGCTTTTCCCAACTGCCAAGCCGTTTGCCGGTCAACCACTGGTTACCGGCTACGATGACCAGTATCGTCAGTAGTATTGCAATGCGCAGGTAACGGAACATTAAACGAATTAGCAGACTTTAGCTAAGAGCCGGCCACCGTCATGTTACCTATCAGGATTGAGCCGCACTGGACGCCGGAGCGATCGTCAATATCGGTTCCCACCGCTTCAACAGTCGAAAACATATCCTTTAAATTACCAGCGATGGTCACTTCATCAACCGGGAATTGGATTTCACCATTTTCTACCCAGAAACCAGCCGCCCCGCGGGAATAATCTCCGGTTACGATGCTGACGCCCTGCCCCATAACTTCGGTGACCAGCAAACCGGTACCCATCTGCTGCATCAACTCCTGCGCAGAAAAACGGCCTGGTTGCACCACAAGGTTGTGTACTCCGCCGGCGTTCCCCGTTGTTTCCAGACCTAATCTTCGCGCCGAATAACTGTCCAGCACATAACCGGTCAGAACACCGTTTTTGATAATATCCCGATCACTGGTCGCCACACCTTCAGCATCGAATGCAGTACTGGAAGGGCCACGCAAAATATAGGGTCTTTCAGACATTGTCATCCAGTCGGGAAACAGCTGTTGCCCCACGGCGTCCTTCAGGAAGGAAGCATTACGATACAGCGCTGCACCTGAAATTCCTGCCAGCAAATGACCCACCAGTCCGCTGGCTACCTCTGGCACAAACAGCACCGGCACCTCGCAGGTGGCGATATTACGTGCCCCAAGACGTCTGACAGTCCGGCGTGCCGCCTCGTGACCCGTATCTTCAACACTCTCAAGATCGGTAAAGGCGCGACGGGAGTCGTACCAGTAATCACGCTGCATAGACTCGCCTTCACCAGCAATCAATACACAACTCTGGCTGAAGCGCGTGCCATCTCTGCGACCTGTGAAACCGTTGGAGTTGGCGTAAACACTCAGGCCGAAACTGCTTGAAGCCGTTGCACCGTCAGAATTGGAAACTTTTGGATCCTCCAGCCCTGCTGCTTCACAGGCAAGTGCCCTCACCGTGGTTGCTTCTGCATCCAGGGCTTGCGGATGCCACAAATCCAGATCGGGAAAACGGCTTGCCAGTCTCTCGACAGGCGCAAGTCCATTGCACTTATCGGCCTGTGTAAAACGGGCGATATCAATCGCTTTTTCCACACATTTACGAATGGTTTCCGGCCGCAAATCACCACTGGTAGCATGGCCCTTGCTCTTGCCTAGGTAAACACTGATGCCCAAACCGCGGTCACGTGAATGCTCCAGGGTTTCAACTTCTCCCAGGCGAACATTTACATTCAGTCCAAAATGAATACTTGCCGACGTTTCACAACTGTCAGCGCCCAAACTGCGCGCGTGGTCCAGCGCCAACTGTGCGCCATCGGCCAGGAATAACAATTCCTGATCGCGATCAGGCACTGCCTGGGCTACCATACTCGAATCAATCATCAGGTGTAGGGTCCTTTATTATGTGGCATTACGCGAGCAACTCCGTTGGATGAAAATTGACATGAACGAATCTACTAGCGAAAACGACACCATTGAAATTAGTAAAAGCCAGCGTAAACGCGAGGCTAACGAATTGTTGGATCTGGCCAAACATCTGATCGCGATGACGGAAAGCAGGTTCAAAAAACTGCCACTGGATCAGGATCTGCGGGACGAAGTGGAATTTGCCCGCAGCATCAAGGCACACGGAGCCAGGAAAAGACAGTTGATGACGGTCGGAAAAATGCTTCGCCGACGCGATAATGAAGAGTTGCTGGACGCAGTTAACAATTTTGACCAGAAAACCCGACAGGAGAATGCTCGTTTTCATCTGGTTGAAGCCTGGAGGGACCGGTTGGTTGAAGGAAGCAACGAGGTTTTAACCGAACTGCTTGAGCAAACCCCGGACGCCAACGTGCAAACATTGAGGCAGCTAATCCGCAACGCAAAAAAAGAAGTCCAGTTTGAGAAACCTCCCACATCAGCACGCAAACTGTTCAAACTATTGCGTGAAATGGACGCCAGGCAACCTTTACCCCGGTTGCCGTAGAAATACCGTGAATTGGTGAGCGAAAAAATCAAGTCTGCGTTCCACCAACCGTCAGCGAATCGATACGCAGGGTCGGTTGACCTACACCCACCGGCACACTTTGTCCGTCCTTACCGCATACACCGACACCGGCGTCCAGTTTCAGGTCATTACCCACCATGCTGACACGGGTCATGACTTCGGGTCCGTTTCCAATCAACGTGGCCCCACGAACGGGTCGCGTCACCTTACCATTCTCAATCAGGTAGGCTTCGGAAGCGGAAAACACGAACTTACCGGAGGTAATATCCACCTGCCCTCCTGCAAAATTGACAGCATAAAGACCCTTGTCAACTGAGCGGATGATTTCCTGCGGATCGTGCTGACCCGGCAACATGAAAGTATTGGTCATCCTGGGCATTGGCAGATGAGCGAACGATTCGCGTCGGCCGTTACCCGTCGGCTTCATATTCATCAGGCGGGCATTAAGTTTGTCCTGCATGTAACCCACCAGCACACCGTTTTCTATCAGAACCGTTTGTTCGGTGGCCGTACCTTCATCATCAACGCTTAAAGACCCACGTCGTTCCGGAAGTGTCCCGTCATCGACAATGGTGACGCCTTCAGCGGCTACCTGTTCACCCATCCGCCCGCTGAAGGTTGAAGTGCCCTTACGATTAAAATCACCTTCCAGTCCATGACCAACCGCTTCATGCAGCAGCACACCGGGCCAGCCTGGACCCAGTACGACGGTCATGGTGCCCGCAGGTGCTGCATCTGCTTCCAGGTTCACCAACGCCTGCCTGACCGCTTCATCGGCAAAACGCTGCCATGCGTTATCCTTGACCAGTTGCAGGTAATCGAACCGCCCGCCACCGCCATCACTGCCCTGCTCGCGCCGGCCTTCATGTTCTGCAATCACGCTGACATTCAAACGCACCAGCGGCCGCACATCAGCCGCCAGTGAACCATCTGTTGAAGCAACCAGTATGGTTTCGTGGGTGGCCGCGAGACTGACCATCACCTGTTTGACCCTGGAATCAAGTGAACGGGTATAGGTGTCAATCTGCCGCAGCAGGTCCACCTTCTCATCTGCGCTGAGAACAGGCATCGGGTCATCCGGCAAATATAAAGCTTGTGGAGATTGCCGGCGCCAGGCCTGCACCGAGCCCTGTGATCCTTGCCGGGCGATAGCACGGGCAGCGGTTGACGCCTGCATCAGGGATGGCATAACAATCTCGTCAGCATAGGCAAAACCGGTTTTTTCACCACTGATTGCACGTATTCCGACACCCTGCTCCACCGCATGGGTGCCACTTCTGACCAAACCATCTTCCAGTGACCATGCCTCGTGACTGGTGTTTTGAAAATACATATCCCCCGCATCCACAGAAGGCCCCATCAGGTGATGCAATACCTTCTCAAGATCGGTATGGCTGAGACCGCCAGGTGCCAGGAGTTGTTGTTCCGCTAGTTTTAACGCTTCAGTCATAGGTGATTCCGTCTGTTACTTATGAGCCGTTCCCGCCGGCTGGAAATATATAATTGGGTTCGGCTTATGATTCAGCCGGTTTATCTGACTCAGGTGATTTTTCTGCACTGCCGTCTTTTGGCCGTTTTTCGACCGCCTCAATCAGCGGCTCATCCCAGGTGCCTCGAATAGTGTATCTTGCTTCTGCCGCTTCACCCAGCGCGTCACGGAGCAAAGCCTGTAGTGCAAGACCCGCCGCGGCACCAATCGGGCCACCGGCTATAGCACCAATGACCGGTAAGGTTTTACTCACACCCGGCTGCACCGCAAACTCGTAGTCGAAGGTCTCGGCGACCAGGTCAGTGCTTCCAACAATGGTAATTCTTGCAGCGGTTGAACTAAGCTGCATGTCATCGGTATGGCTCTTGCCATTTTCAAACTTCATCGTGCCCTTGGCCTCGTCAAAGCTGAAGCCTTCGTCAAATACATCACGGAAGTCCATTGACAACCGCCGCGGCAACTCCGTCAAACTGAGCAAGCCCAGCATACGCCCTGCGCCTGGATCTGCAGTTAATATATTTCCCTGGGTCACACTGACATCCATCTCACCATTCAGCCGTTCCAGGGCAAAAGCAGCAGGCGGGCCTTCCCACCAGGCATCAAAATGAACCAGTGTCTGACCGCCACGCATGGCGGATGATATATTCATAGCCTCCAGCACCTGTCCCAGGCTTTCCGAACTGATACGAATATCAAAATCTGAGCGAGCACCTTCCCCATCACTGATCCAATCACCCCGTGCGTTGAACTTGAAGCTGGATGATTGCGCTTCAACCGACTCAATGTGGAAGCCGTTGCTAACCGGGTAACCTTCGATTCGTGTTTCACCCAGATCCAGACCCAGGTAACCGAATTCCTTACAGTAAAAATGCATTTCAGGCAGCTCGGCAGGCTCTGTTTCAACAACCATGCCTTCAGCAATAGGATCGGGCATTATCAGCCGTTCAAACTCCCCTGACATGCTGTGGGAACCCTCGTCATTTTTATAGTAACGAACCACCCCGTCTATATCCTGGCCATCAAATGTGCCGGTGATAATGCCCTCTTCGTAAGTCATACGGAGCCCGACATCATGGAACTCACGGTCAAAGACAGAAATTGTTCCTGCATCTACACTGGCTGTTTTCAGGGTCAAGCCATCGTCCTGTCCTGTTTCCGAGAACTGGTCAACAACCAGATCGATCCAGCCTTCCAGATCGAAGTTCGAGGTAGACCCGTTAATGACAAACAGTCCCTTTTCGGGCAAGTCCTCAACCGTTCCATCCAGTTCTACAGCTGCCCGAAGCGGACGGGAGTCGTCCTTCGACAGTTCCATCTTGAGCTGAATGCTTCCGGGAAAGTCCGCAGTCACTATGTGCTGCGCCGCTTGAATGGGATAACGAACCAATAAAGGCCAGGTGGAATAATGGACCTTTGCCATCGGTGCAGGTACATCTATGCTTACACCTTCAAGTCCACTGTAAACTTCCAGCCAGACTTCGCGGTCATCAGAGCCCTCCACCGAAGCAACACTCACACTGACATCCCAATGACTCGTACCCGAAGCCCTGTAAAACAGAGGCTCGAGCTCGAACAACTCTTCCGGAATAACCTTATCAACCGGCAATTCGCCATAGATGTTAGCGCGGAAAACTTCATCTGCAGACCAGTTCGAAAGAATATCGAGGGTGACGGGGTAATCCTTGAAGCGTCCGGGCAAATCGGTTGCCGTGATTCCTTCCCGGTCATACGCCAAAGTTCCTGAAATCCCTTCAATTACGACTCCGGATGCCAACTCGGTGAAGCGGTTGTCATCCAGCAATAGCTTGCCTGTAACCATTAATGGCTCTGCAGAATCCCCCAATTCCATATGAATATGACCATCAATTTCTGATTCGCCTTCAAACACAAATTGTTCCAGGTTCAGTTCCAGACCATCCAGCAAGGGTGTATACCGGATGAACCTGACCAGGTCAGGTAATTCGGCAGACGTTTGATAGGTTACATCCAGTACCGGTTTCTTAAAGTCGTCAATGCTGGCGGTCACTCGATCTACTACCGCACCAACGGTATCGCCTATCTTTCCTTCAACCATCATGCCACGGCCTTCAAAAAACGCAGTCCCCTCGACGTCTTTTACATAGGGCCAGTCATCGGCATACCTGATATTCACATTCCGGCCCGGTGCAATGGCCTGGAGCCTGCCGGAATGATTAAGAAAGGGAAAATCATCCATGTCACCAACCATGGAAAATCGGCCGTTAAACACCTCTCCACTTAGCAATGAAGTGCGTAACCATTGCAGTGTGGTCTTGCCCATCACACTTTCAGGCCAGTAATCTCCGAAACGCGAGATATCACCACGCTCCAGCACCGCGTTAATATCAATATCAGGTTTACCTTCACCCCATGCCATACGCACCCGGGCAAAGCCGCTGATATCATCGTTTTCAAGCTTGCAGTAATTCAAATCAAATCGCCAGTCGCTCTTTGCGACCCACTGAACTTCCAGTTCGCAATCAATGAGCGCTGCAATCACCGGTCGCCGGAATGTCGACAACCAGTCCAACTTGACAGACTGTCCGCTGAAACTGACGTTGCCGGAACCCGAATCGAGATCAACCTGAGCGTTGACACCCTCGATATCCGGGCCTTTTTCCCAGCCCCAAAAGCGTCCGTTCTCGAGCTGCCCACTGGTCAGTTTCAAGTGCCACTTTGCGTCCAGAATAAAATCAAGATCTGTCACTTTGCCCTGGGCGCGCTTAGGAATGGAAACAGGCCACGGCGTGTTATAGGTCGCAATGATTCTTTGCGTCAGCAGCAGTGGAAACTCCAATTCGAGATAATCAGCACTGACCCAGAGCCCCAGATCCTGTGAAAGGTTTCTGGCTACAGAAAACCGCTCACTCTGCCACTTATCACCCGCATAGGTTACCGATGAGTCGGATAAATCCAGACGCCAGTCCTTGCGCTGTGTGAATCTGAAATTGAACCGGCTGTTCAGGTGATCCACGATCAAAGGTCCGGTTTGCGAACTCAGCTGTGCGTCCCGAACATCAAACACGCCCTGCATGAACTGCGGACTACCCGACCGCCATTCACCCCATACCTCTGCATTTAATTTTCCAGCAACCGGAACCAGGGGGTGGGGTGGTAACTGCCTGACCAATTCTGACAATATCAACTCACCGGTTTTAACATGCCATTGGGCCTCTGCAAGATGCTGATCAGAATCCAGTCTGACCTGTGCGGTTGCATCCAGGTCACCAACAACCCGGTTCCTTTCTCTATCGGTGACACTGGCTCGTATTTCAGCTGAAATCTTGCGGCCATCCGCCGTCAGGCGGCCGTTCACGTTACTCAGCACCAGGTGGATCGCACGCTCGGAATCATCAAAACTCAAAGTGATATCCTGTAAGCGCACCTCACCATTTAAAACTACATCTCGTAAGCCGGGATTGTCATCTTTTCCCGAACCGGTCGTATCACCGACACCCAGACCCGACAAAACATATCGCCCGTCGGGCGTGCGCACCAGTGAAAGGTCCGCACCAATGATACGGAAACTGTATAACGGCCTCCCTGGAATCAGGGCATTTAACGGCTTGATATCCAGTGCTGCGCGGTTAATGGCAATTTCGGACTTTGCACCTTCCGGCATCAGGGTGACACCACGCAGACTGATTCGCGGCCCGAATGCCTTCCATTGACCGCTAAAACTCTCAACTTTGACCGGCTGATTGAATGCTTCACTCAGCCAGAGTTCGAGTTCATCCTGGTAGTGAACGCTGTAGGGCATCAGCAATTTGCCTATTCCAACAATCACAGCCGCCAGAACTGTCAGCAGTGTCAATGCCGTCCACAGCAGTGTTCTTAGCTGCCGGAATATCTTGCGCAAACTATTCATCTTGAAGCGGTCATTCTGACCTACAGTAACACCACGTCAAACTGTTCACGGGTGTACTGGTCCTCACGTTGGAAACGGATGGACTTGCCAATCGTTTCTTCGATCTCAGCTACGGTCGTAGATTGATCATCCAGGATTTTATCGACTACACAGGTTGAAGCAACAACCAGCAGACGACTGGCTTCAAACTGCCGGCTGGAGCGCATGATTTCACGAAACACCTCCAGGCAAACGGTTTCCGCACTCTTTAATACTCCCCGTCCGGAGCAAACCGGGCAAGGGTCGCATAACAGATGTCCGAGACTCTCGGTTGTGCGTTTGCGGGTCATCTCTATCAGACCAAGTGGTGAAAACTCACAGATGCTTGTCTTGGCATGGTCACGTTCGAGCGCCCGTTCCAGGGCCAGCATCACCTGTCGCTGGTGCTCATCATGGCTCATATCAATGAAATCTATAATGATAATGCCGCCCAGATTACGCAGACGAAGTTGCCGTGCGATTGACTGTGCTGCCTCAAGGTTGGTCTTGTAGATTGTTTCTTCCAGTGTACGGTGACCCACAAATGCACCGGTATTCACATCGATGGTAGTCATGGCTTCAGTCTGGTCAATGACCAGGTGACCACCTGATTTCAATGGGGTTGTGCGGTGCAGGGCACGATCAATCTCGTCTTCAATTCCGTAAAGATCAAATATCGGGCGTTCGGCAGAGTAGCATTCGATTCGCTGTTGCCACTCGGGCAGGAATTTACTGGTGAAATCTTGCAGACGTTCGAATTCCGAGGCCGAGTCAATACGAACCTTTTCCACCTCTTCATGCATGTGGTCACGCAAGGCGCGTAGTTGCAGTGACAGATCCTCATATATGCATTCACCGGGCTTGCTGACCCCGGTTTGCTCGGTGATGCTTTCCCAGATTTTTGCCAGGTAAGTCATGTCTGCTGAGAGGGCAAATTCATTGATATTTTCAGCATTGGTGCGGACGATATACCCATGCTTGCCCTTGTGCTCCCGCATGGTCGCCAGAAGACCCTTAAGACGACTACGTTCCGTTTCGTCCTCAATGCGTACCGATACTGCAATGGTCTCGCTGTCAGGCAATAGCACCAGGAATCGCGACGGTATACTCAATTTGGTGGTCAAACGTGCGCCCTTGGTTCCCAACGGATCCTTGATGACCTGTACAACCACTTCTTCACCTTCACGGACCAGGGAGGAAATCGATGGCTCGGGCGGCGGGTCTTCAAGCATCTGTTCACGCTCAACCCTGTAGATATCCGAAGCATGTAAAAATGCAGTTCGATCAAGCCCGATATCTATGAAAGCTGCCTGCATACCCGGCAACACACGCGACACGGTACCCTTGTAAATGTTGCCCAGGTAACCCACATGGCTGTTGCGCTCCAGCGAGACCTCTTGCAGCATGCCGTTTTCCACCACCGCCACACGGGTTTCAGTAGGTGTGACATTGATCAGGATTTCTTCGCTCATACACGTATCATCCCACACCGGCAGGTGTTCAATTTGAGAACAATAGGATACCACTCGACAGGGGTTTGGCGATGATGGATGTCAAGCCGCCGGGTCCTGTGATGGTGAATACTCATGTGAGCAAACCAGCGCGGCGAAGCAGTTGTGCTGTTTCATACAACGGCAAGCCCATCACCCCGGAGTAACTGCCTTCAATACGCTTGATGTACTGGCTTGTCGCACCCTGTACTGCATAGGCACCAGCTTTATCCATGGGCTCGTCACTTTGACAGTACTGCCTGACCCAGGCTACCGGCATATCACCAAAGGTAACCGAGGTGATATTGAGCGTGTCGAGCACATTATCCGGCCTGAGTGCCAGCGCAACACCTGAGTAAACCAGGTGTTTCCGGCCCGAAAGGCGCATAAGCATGTTCTCGGCCTCTTTTCTTGATTCGGGTTTGCAAAGAATCTCGCCATCCAGCAGGACGATGGTGTCAGAACCCAGCACCGGCAACCTGCCGCCGCATTGCCTGAATCCTTCCAGCGCCTTTTCCCATGACAGGCGCAGAACGTAATCACGTGGTACTTCACCTTCGATCAGCGACTCGTCAATGTCGGCTGACGCCACTTCAAAATTGACCGCCAGTTGTTTCAGCAACTCCCGCCGCCGTGGTGAACCTGATGCCAGTATGATGGATTGTTGTGAATTCATGCGCGGTGATATGGGTGATTTTGTGTGATGGTCCAGGCACGATACAACTGCTCGGCAAG
>JAOUCZ010000072.1 GCA_029859505.1 Lysobacterales bacterium
TGCGATGCAGGATGCTACTCATGGTAACTCTCTGTCACATCGTGCGCCTGGTTCGATTGGCCAGTGCCAGACCCCTGGACGTGTTTTCAAGGGTAAGAAAATGGCTGGTCATATGGGTGATGCACGTGTTACGACTCAGAATCTTGAGGTAATCAAGATTGATTCTGAACGTAACTTGCTCTTAATCAAAGGTGCGGTGCCTGGTGCGAAAAATGGCCAGGTTGCAGTTCGACCTTCCGTGAAGATGCACTGAGGAGATAGATGATGGAACTCGCAGTAGCAGGCGGAAACGCAATTGAAGTATCAAACGCGACGTTTGGACGTGATTATTCGGAAGCACTCGTTCACCAGGTCGTCACCGCTTATTTGGCAGGTGGACGCGCCGGAACCAGGGCACAGAAAACACGCTCTGATGTGAGCGGTGGTGGTAAAAGGCCCTGGCGTCAGAAAGGTACTGGCAGGGCGCGAGCCGGTACGATCCGCAGCCCGTTGTGGCGCGGTGGTGGTATACACTTTGCGGCTCGCCCACAGGACCATTCACAAAAGGTCAATCGCAAAATGTATCGCGGTGCGATACAGGCGATCCTTTCAGAATTGGTTCGTCAGGAACGTCTAATTGTGCTGGACGCATTTGAGCTCAGCGCACCAAAAACCAAGGAGTTGCTGGAAAAGCTGGCTCAATTGGATTTTGATAAAGGACTGATTGTCACACCTGAAGTCGAGGGCAACCTCTTTCTGGCATCACGTAACGTAGCTGGCATTTATGCCTTGGACGTTGCTGGTCTGGATCCGGTAAGTCTCGTGGCCGCAGATAAGGTGATTATGACCGTTGATGCAGTTAAGAAAGTTGAGGAGTGGCTGGGATGAGCAATGAACGTTTATACAAGGTGTTGCTTTCTCCCCGGATGACGGAAAAATCAACCAGGGTCAGTGAAAGTAGTAATCAGTACGTATTCAAGGTGACTACTGACTCCAATAAGAAAGAGATCAAGGACGCTGTTGAAAAGCTGTTCGAGGTTAATGTTGAGTCGGTTCGCACTGTTAGGGTTAAAGGCAAGAGCAAGACATTTAAGCTCCGTGCCGGCAAACGTAACGACTGGAAAAAAGCATACGTTCGCGTGCAGGAAGGGCAAGTAATTGACTTCCTGGGCGGGGATACAGTTTAAGGATATTTGGTTATGGCAATTGTTAAGGCAAAACCAACTTCAGCAGGACGCCGTGGTGTCGTGCAGGTTAAGCATGATCACCTGCATAAAGGTGCTCCGCATGCCGCGCTGTTGGAGAAAAAATCACGTACGGGTGGTCGAAATAATACCGGCCGCATTACGACTCGTCATATTGGCGGTGGTCATAAAAAGCACTACCGTGTAATTGACTTCAAACGTGATAAAGATGGTATTGATGGTCGCGTAGAGCGCATTGAACATGATCCCAACCGTACCGCGCACATCGCGCTGGTGCTGTACTCGGATGGTGAGCGGCGTTACATCATCGCACCCAAGAGTTTGCGTGCCGGTGATCCGGTCAAGAGTGGCCGTGATGCTGCTATCAAACCGGGCAATTGTCTACCACTGCGAAATATTCCGGTAGGTACTATTGTCCATTGCATCGAAATGAAGCCGGGCAAGGGTGCGCAGATTGCACGTAGTGCCGGAGCTGCGGTGCAGTTGGTAGCGCGTGAAGGTGAGTATGCAACCTTGAGGCTGCGCTCTGGTGAGATGCGTAAGATTCCTACAAGGTGTCGTGCAACCATTGGTGAAGTTTCAAATTCCGAGCATAACCTGGAAAAACTGGGTAAGGCCGGTGCAAAACGTTGGCGCGGTGTTCGTCCGACCGTTCGTGGTGTTGCCATGAACCCGGTGGATCATCCGCACGGTGGTGGTGAAGGTCGCACATCAGGTGGTCGTCACCCGGTTTCACCATGGGGTGTTCCAACCAAGGGATACAAGACTCGCAGTAACAAGCGTACGGACAAATATATCGTCCGTCGGTCTGGAAAATAACGGATAGCGAACATGGCAAGATCGATTAAAAAAGGACCTTTCGTTGACCATCATTTGGCAAAGAAAGTGTCAGACTCCATTGAGACCAGTAATAAACGTCCTATAAAGACCTGGTCACGACGTTCAATGATTCTGCCGGAAATGGTTGGTTTAACCATTGCCGTACATAACGGAAGGCAGCACGTGCCGATCCTGATCAATGATCAGATGATTGGTCATAAACTCGGTGAATTTGCGCAGACCCGGACCTTTAGAGGTCATTCCGGCGACCGCAAAACCAAGTAGGTAATAGCCATGAATGCAACTGCAAAATTAAGAGGCGCAAGAATTTCTGCGCAAAAGGTACGTCTCGTAGCGGACCAGGTCCGTGGCATGCCGGTTGAAAAGGCCGAGCAGCTACTGGCATTCAGCACCAAGAAGGCAGCTCATATTGTTAAGAAAGTACTGCTTTCTGCAATAGCGAACGCTGAACATAATGATGGTGCCGATATCGATGAATTGAGTATCTCAACCATCATGGTGGATGAGGGCCCAACGATGAAGCGAGGCAGAGCACGCGCCAAAGGGCGCGGTACACGAATTTTGAAACGGACCAGTCATATCACATTGACTGTGGCCGACAGCGAATAGACCGGGACAAATATTATGGGTCAAAAGGTACATCCAATCGGCATCCGCCTTGGTATATCCAAGGACTGGAATTCAACCTGGTATGCCGAAAGCGGCGACTATGCAGAGATGCTCAATTCTGATCTTGCGGTCAGAGAGTATTTGCAAAAGCGTTTGCAGCAGGCTGCTGTTAGTCGTATACAGATTGAGCGCCCGGCTAAAACTGCGCGTATCACTATTCATACGGCAAGGCCGGGTATTGTGATCGGCAAGAAGGGTGAAGATATTGAACGCCTTCGTCGAGATGTGACTAAGCGAATGGGTGTTCCGACACACATTTCGGTCGCGGAAATTCGCAAACCTGAACTGGACGCACAGTTGGTTGCTGAAGGTATTGCACAGCAGCTAGAAAGGCGTATTATGTTCCGCCGCGCAATGAAGCGTGCTGTTGGCAACTCTATGCGCCTGGGTGCGCTGGGCATCAAAGTTAAGCTGTCAGGTCGTCTGAACGGTGCCGACATCGCACGAAGCGAATGGTATCGAGAAGGCCAGGTGCCTTTGCACACATTACGTGCCGATGTCGATTATGGTGTGGTTGAGGCCGCTACCACGTACGGCATTCTAGGTGTCAAGGTATGGATTTATAAGGGTGAGGTATTTGATCTTTACGCACCCAAAACTGAACAGACTGGCAGCAAGAAAGGCGCCAACTAGGAGACTGAGTAATGTTGCAGCCAAAACGAACAAAATTCAGAAAGCAAATGAAAGGCCGCAACCGTGGTATGGCCCAGGTAAGTAACAGGGTTAGCTTCGGTGAGTACGGTCTAAAAGCGACGACACGTGGGTTTATTACTGCACGTCAAATCGAGGCAGCACGTCGGGCCATCACCCGTTGCGTAAAACGTGGCGGTAAATTATGGATTCGCGTGTTTCCTGACAAGCCGATGACCAAGAAGCCTGTCGAGGTACGTATGGGTAAGGGTAAAGGTAACGTTGAATATTGGGTTGCCCCTATTCAGCCCGGTCGCATGCTTTATGAAATTCAGGGTGTTTCAGAAGAACTCGCCCGCGAAGCTTTCCGCCTGGCCTCGGCCAAACTGGCGGTTAAAACCACCTTTGTATCCAGGTCGGTGATGTAATGGACGTTAATTTAATGAAAACCAAGTCAGAGGTTGAATTGCGTGACGAGCTTAAAAACTTGTTGCAGGAACAGTTCAGCTTGAGAATGCAGAAAGGAATGGGTCAGATGACCAATGTCAATGAGTTGCGTCGTGTCCGTCGTGATATTGCGCGGGTCAAGACAATCATGACTCAAAAATCAGTTGAAGGTAATGCGGCATGACTACTACACAAGACATCAAGCGCACGCAAACCGGTCGGGTTGTCAGCAATAAAATGGATAAGAGTGTATCCGTGCTGATTGAACGTCAGATCAAGCATGCGTTGTATGGAAAATACATAAAGCGCTCAACCAAGGTTCTTGCGCACGACGAAGAAAACAGTTGTGGAGAAGGCGATAAAGTTATGATCGCTGAGTGCCGTCCTCTTTCGAAATCAAAGAGTTGGCGGGTAATTGAGATTCTGGAGCGGGCACAATAGCCCGGCCATCGGTTTAAACCGGAGAATACTAAAATGATTCAGATGCAGTCCATGTTGACAGCCGCAGACAATAGCGGTGCACGCCGGGTGATGTGTATTAAAGTGCTTGGTGGTTCTAAGCGCCGTTATGCTCGTATTGGTGACATCATCAAGGTGACCGTCAAGGATGCAATTCCTCGCGGTAAAGTTAAGAAAGGCGAGGTTTATGACGCTGTGGTTGTAAGGACCAGAAGCGGTGTACGACGTAATGATGGTTCCTTGATACGGTTTGACGGAAATGCAGCTGTGCTGCTGAATCCAAAACTTGAGCCGATTGGTACCCGTATTTTTGGACCGGTTACGCGTGAATTGCGTACTGAACGGTTCATGAAGATTGTCTCGCTTGCACCAGAAGTGCTTTAAGCGGGAGGAGCAGAGAATGAAACGCATACATAAAGGTGATGAAGTGATCGTACTAACAGGTCGCAGCAAAGGAACAAGGGGTCACGTACTCCAGGTTCTGGATGCCGATCGGTTACTGATTGAAAATGTCAATATGATCAAGCGTCATACCAAGCCGGATCCGGGCCGTAACAAGCCAGGCGGTATTGTTGAAAAGGAAGCGCCAATTCACATTTCCAACGTGGCTATGTTTAACCCGGTAACCGGTAAAGCAGATCGCGTCGGTTTTAAATCACTGGAAGATGGAAACAAGGTGCGTGTTTTTAAATCTACCGGCGAAGCCGTTGATATTTAGAGATCAGTAAAATGTCCAGATTACAAACACACTACAAAGAAACTCTGATACCGCAATTAATGGGTAATCTTGAGCTTAAAAACATCATGGAAGTTCCGAAAATCACCAAAATCACGTTGAATATGGGCGTGGGTGAGGCCGTAACTGACAAGAAAGTAATGGCACACGCAACTGCGGATATGACAGTGATATCGGGCCAGAAGCCGATCGTTATCAATGCGCGCAAGTCGGTCGCTACGTTCAAAATTCGCGATGGTTGGCCGGTAGGTTGTAAGGTCACACTTCGGCGTGAACGTATGTATGAATTTCTGGATCGCCTGGTGAATATTTCTATTCCGCGAATTCGGGATTTCCGTGGCCTCAACCGTAAATCATTTGACGGACGTGGTAATTACAGTTTCGGCATTACCGAACAAATCATGTTCCCGGAAATTGATTTTGACAAAATTGACACTATTCGTGGTATGGATATCACCATCACCACGAGTGCAAGAAACGATGTGGAAGGACTTGCGCTGTTGCAGGCATTCAACTTTCCCTTCAAAGACAAATAGGTAAGGACCTAAGCCATGGCAAAAGTATCCATGATTAATCGCGAGAAGCGGCGCACCAAGCTGGTTGCAAAATATGTCAACAAGCGCACCGAACTCAAAGCAATCATCTCGGATCCCGAAGTAGGGTTTGAAGAGAAGCAGCAGGCGATGTTTTCGTTGCAGAAATTACCGCGGGATTCTTCTCCGGCGCGGCAACGGAACCGTTGTCAGATTACGGGTCGTCCGCGCGGTTTTTATCGCAAGTTCGGACTGTCGCGTAACAAGCTTCGTGAAGCAACCATGCGTGGCGATGTGCCAGGGCTCAGAAAAGCCAGTTGGTAACAGGTATCAAGCGGGTCGTTGAACCGGCTATAAATTTGAAACAAGGTATTTAATCATGAGTATGAGTGATCCGATTGCCGACATGCTGACCCGTATCAGGAACGCACAGGCAGCCAAAAAAGTTACGGTAAGCATGCCGAACTCGAAAGTTAAAGTGGGTATTGCTTCAGTATTGAAAGATGAAGGTTTCATCACTGACTTTGGTGTGAATGAGAACGACGGCAAGCCTGAACTTGAAGTAACACTCAAGTACTTTGAGGGTCGTGGAGTGATCGACAATATCAGGCGCGCAAGTCGTCCTGGTCTTCGGATCTATCGTGGTAAAAATGAAATACCACGTGTACTCGACGGTCTGGGTATTGCCATAGTAAGTACTTCACGTGGCGTCATGACTGACGTGGCAGCGCGTTCCGCTGGTCACGGCGGTGAAGTCATTTGTTACGTGGCCTAGTGCCTGTTAAGAATTAGGAGACACCAATGTCACGCGTAGCTAAAAGCCCAATTAAACTGCCTTCCGGAGTGGACATCAATATCAGTGGTTCAAAACTGAGTGTGAAAGGTCCAAAAGGCAATCTTGCTGTCGATTTACATCCTAGCATTAGCTTTGATGAAAACGATGGTGAGTATCTGGTCAAACCAGATAGCGATAAGAATCTTGCCATGGCCGGTACATTCAGAGCCTTGGTTAACAATATGGTTATCGGAGTCAGCACCGGTTTTCAGAAAAAACTGCAACTGGTCGGTGTTGGTTACCGCGCACAGGTCCAGGGTAATAAACTGAATCTCGCGCTGGGATTTTCACATCCGATAAATCATGCCATGCCTGAAGGCATCACGATTGAAACACCGTCGCAGACAGAAATCATCGTCAGCGGCTGTGACAAGCAGAAAGTCGGCCAGGTTGCCGCTGAAATTCGTGCATACCGTCCGCCTGAGCCTTACAAAGGTAAGGGTGTACGTTATTCAGATGAAAGAGTTGCTAGAAAGGAAGCCAAAAAGGCTTAAACAAGGTCTTTAATGGGTCGGTGTTATAAGGCCCGGCTTGCCTTAAGAGGAAAGAGTAATGGATAAGAAAACAGCACGTTTGCGCAGAGCGAAGAAAACGCGTTCACACATTCGTCGTTTGGGCATGGCCCGTCTGACAGTCCACCGTAGTGGCCGTCATATTTATGCGCAGGTCATTGCAGCACAGGGTGGTGGCGTAATTGCCGCTGCCTCAACCGTGCAAAAGGATTTACGTACTGGCTTGTCCAGCACCAGCAATAAGGATGCTGCAAAAGCCGTTGGAAAGGCAGTAGCAGAGAAAGCGGTGGCTGCAGGCGTAACAGATGTGGCATTTGATCGTTCTGGCTACCAGTATCACGGTAGGATTGCAGAGCTGGCTGATGCTGCACGCGAAAGCGGGCTGAAATTTTAATTCGCCCCACTGACTGAATCAGAATAGCAGGTATAAAAATGTCGAGAATGGACAAAGATAATGGCGACGGAATGCTGGAGAAGCTGGTAGCCGTCAACAGAGTTGCAAAAGTAGTTAAAGGCGGACGAGTCTTCAGCTTTACAGCATTGAGTGTTGTAGGTGATGGAAACGGTAAGGTTGGATTTGGTTATGGAAAGGCAAAGGAAGTTCCTGTCGCTATCCAGAAATCAATGGAAAAGGCCCGTCGTGACATGGTCACCATCTCTTTAAAGGATGGCACCTTGTGGCACCCGGTGAAATCTACGCATAGCGGCTCGAGAGTCTATATGCAACCTGCCTCTGAAGGTACCGGCATCATTGCGGGCGGAGCGATGCGTGCAGTGCTGGAAACCGTTGGTGTTGCTAATGTACTGGCTAAAAGTGTCGGTTCTAACACACCGGTTAACCTGGTTAGAGCAACTATCAAAGGCCTGGTGGCCATGCACAATCCGGAGTCAATTGCTGCCAAACGTGGTAAGTCAGTTGATGAGATTTTGGCGAACCATAACTGAGCAGAATAATGGCTAAGAAAGAACAGATAAATGTGACGTTGATACGTTCACCAATTGGCACACAGCCAAAACACAAAGAGTGCATTCGTGGCCTCGGCCTCAAACGTATGCATCAGACTGTGACACTGGAAGATACACCTTCAGTGCGCGGAATGGTTAATAAAGTTTATTACATGGTACGAGTGGAAGAGGTTTAAGCCTCATCTGCGAGCCTGTTTAGAAGGAAAGTACAGTCATGAAATTGAATACGATTAGTCCTGCCGAAGGCAGCAAAAAAAATCGCAAACGAGTAGGTCGTGGCATTGGTTCAACCGATGGTAAGACAGCCGGTCGTGGACACAAGGGTCAGAAATCCCGTTCAGGCGGTTTTCACAAGGTTGGTTTTGAGGGTGGTCAAATGCCCTTGCAACGCCGTTTGCCGAAACGCGGTTTTGCTTCGTTGTCAGCACGCTACAAGACGGAAGTACGTCTTTATCATATTGAAGCAATGGACGTCGATGTCATTGACATGGAATCACTGAAAAAAGCCGGCCTGGTTAAGCACGATACCCGCAAGGTTAAAGTAATTAATACCGGTGAGCTCAGTCGAGCAGTCACGGTGAAGGGTCTGGCAGTCACAAAGGGCGCACAAGCTGCGATTGAAGCGGCAGGCGGGAAGGTCGAGTAATGGCGAAGACGCCTTCACAAGTAGCAGATACGCTTGGCGGTATTGGTCGGTTGACCGAGTTACGCCAGCGTTTACTGTTCGTGTTTTTTGCACTGATTGTGTATCGCATCGGTACTTTTATTCCTGTTCCAGGAGTGAACCCTGCGGCGTTGATGCAATTCATGAACTCCCAGCAGGGAACCATCATTGATGTGTTCAACCTGTTTACGGGTGGTGCGCTGGAGCGATTCTCGCTGTTCGCATTGGGTGTTATGCCTTACATTTCTGCATCCATTATCATGCAGTTAATGAGCAGTGCGATTCCGCAGTTGCAGCAACTCAAGAAAGAGGGCTCCAGCGGTCGCCAGAAAATTACCCAGTACACGCGTATCTTTACAGTGGTTCTGGCTGGTGTTCAGGCGGGTAGTGTGGCGCTTGCCCTGCAAGCCCAGACATCAATTGTATTTGCTCCGGGTTTCGGATTTATTTTCACCGCTACGGTAACTTTGACAGCCGGTACGTTGTTCTTGATGTGGCTTGGTGAACAGATTACAGAAAGAGGTGTGGGCAATGGTATCTCGTTGATCATCTTTGCGGGTATTGTTGCGGGCTTGCCGCGTGCCATTGCAGGAACATTGGAGTTGGTTAATACCGGTCAGTTAAGTATTCCGGCAACTTTGTTTATCCTGGTCCTGGTTATTGGTGTGGTTTACTTTATTGTCAAAGTGGAACGTGGCCAACGTCGTATCACGGTTAATTATGCACAGCGCCAAGGCCGCGTTGCATACCAGAACCAGCAGACACATCTGCCTTTGAAACTGAATATGTCGGGTGTAATCCCAGCGATTTTCGCATCAAGCCTGGTTATCTTCCCGTCAACCCTGGCAACATGGTTTTCAACGTCTGAGAACCTTGGCTGGTTAACTGATGTCTCGGCGGCACTGACCCCGGGTAATTTGCCATACACTATTTTGTATTCATCGCTGATTATATTTTTCTGTTTCTTCTATACAGCGTTGGTTTTTAACTCGAAGGAAACAGCAGACAACCTGAAGAAATCCGGAGCATTTATTCCGGGCATTCGCCCAGGTCGTCAAACGGCGGATTATATTGATAACGTTCTAACCAGGTTAACGATGGTTGGTTCTTTATACCTGGTTGCAGTTTGTCTGTTGCCAGACATTCTAAGGGTTATTTGGGCGGTGCCATTCTATTTTGGCGGTACCTCAGTGCTAATCGTTGTAGTCGTAATCATGGACTTTATTGCCCAGGTACAGGCTCATCTGATATCGCACAAATATGACAACCTGATGAAGAAGGCAAACTTGAAGTCCTATGGACGCTCAGGTGTACAGCGCCGATAAAATTGGTATTTGAGAGCATGGCCCGGGCCATGCAGTTGTCGGCGGGATGCGCCAAACCGGTCAAACGGAAAAGCGCCACCGCCTTTGTTATCTAAGGAGAGCTGCAATGAAGGTGCAAGCTTCAGTTAAAAAAATTTGCCGGAATTGCAAAATTGTCCGTCGCAGGGGCGTTGTCTATGTCATCTGTGCCGACAAGAAACACAAACAGAGACAAGGCTGAATCAATTCACAATTAAGTGATTTGCAGCTTTTGCCGGATAGAAAGATTAGATATAATGTACTGTTTACGTTAAGCAGTACCAACAGTAGCAGGAGTACGTAGTATGGCTCGCATAGCGGGAGTCAACATACCAGATCAGAAGCACGCATGGGTTGCTTTGACCACTATTTACGGGGTGGGGCGCACACGAGCTTTAAAGATTTGCGAGGCGGCCAATGTGGCACCTGGCACAAAGATCAGAGACCTGACGGAACCTGAAGTCGAAAACATTCGTGCGGAAGTTGCGAAAATTGCCGTAGAAGGTGATTTGCGTCGCGAAGTAGCAATGAATATTAAACGACTGATGGACCTTGGTTGTTACAGAGGTCTTCGCCATCGCCGTGGATTACCGGTGCGTGGTCAGCGTACAAAAACGAACGCGCGTACCCGTAAGGGTCCCCGTCGTCCGATCAAGCGTTAAGCGGTTGCAGGTAGATTAAAATGGCAAAGCCAAATACAAAAACTAAAAGGAAGGTCAAAAAGGTCGTGGTTGATGGTATCGCCCACGTACATGCTTCCTTTAACAACACAATTATTACGCTCAGTGACAGACAGGGCAATGTTCTTTCTTGGGCCACTTCCGGCGGTGCTGGTTTCCGTGGTTCACGTAAGAGTACACCGTTTGCAGCTCAGGTAGCTGCTGAAGCTGCAGGAAAAACTGCACTTGAGTTCGGTCTGAAGAATCTTGAGGTTCGTATTAAGGGACCTGGTCCAGGACGTGAATCGTCTGTTCGGGCACTTAATGCACTGGGTTACAAAATCACTAACATCGTTGACGTTACGCCGATTCCACATAACGGCTGCCGTCCACCCAAGAAACGCCGCGTTTAGGAGTTATAGAAATGGCTAGATATATTGGACCAACCTGTAAGCTTGCGCGTCGCGAAGGTGTAGATCTGGGACTGAAGAGCCCAGCACGTGGACTTGAATCCAAGTGCAAACTCAATCAGATGCCAGGACAGCATGGTGCATCAAGGCGCCAGCGCTTATCTGACTATGCTACGCAGTTGCGTGAAAAACAGAAGGTACGTCGTACTTATGGCGTATTGGAGAAGCAATTCAGTAACTACTACAAGAAAGCTGCCGGACAGAAAGGTGCTACGGGCGAGAACCTGTTGCGACTGTTGGAAAGCCGTCTGGATAATGTGGTTTACCGTATGGGTTTTGCAGTTACTCGTGCACAGGCACGGCAACTGGTTTCTCACAAATCTATTCAGGTTAATGGCAAACAGGTCAATATCCCGTCTTACCAGGTACAGCCTGGTGATATCGTGAGCATTGCTGAAAAAGCCAAGAACCAGCTGCGTGTCAAAGAGGCGATCACCTTGAGCCAAGAAATGGATTTGGTCGCGGTATGGATGGAAGTCAGTAATGAGAAAATGGAAGGCGTTTATAAGGTCTATCCAGATCGTCTCGATTTACCGGCCGACATCAATGAAAGTTTGATTGTTGAGCTTTATTCCAAGTAACACCCTGGTTTTACTGTCAGTTAGTGGCAGTAAACCTTCATCAGATTAACTATTGAGTGAGGTACATCCCATGATGGATGTGATTGAAAGCATGTTACGGCCGAGAGCGGTTGGTGTTGACGAAATCAACCCGAATCGCGCGCGTATTGCACTTGAGCCCCTGGAAAGAGGGTTTGGACATACACTGGGCAACGCTTTGCGCCGTGTATTGTTATCTTCGATTCCTGGCTACGCTATTGTCGAAGTCGAAATTGACGGTGTATTACATGAGTACACGGCGGTAGAGGGTTTACAGGAAGATATCATTGAAGTTCTGTTGAACCTCAAAGGTGTCGCCTTGCAGATGTTCGAGCGTGAGGAAGCCGTGTTGACCCTGAGTAAAAAGGGTCAGGGTCCTGTGACCGCTGGTGATATCCAGGTCGATCACACCGTTGAGGTAATTAACCCGGATCATTTGATTTGCACGTTGTCAAAAAAAGGCAGCATAAATATGCAATTGAAAGTTCGTCGTGGCGTTGGTTACCAGGCTGCGAATCAGTATCTGGTAAGCGAAGAGGAGAGCCGTCCTATTGGTCGTCTGATGCTGGACGCATCATTTTGTCCTGTTCGCCGTGTTTCCTACAGTGTTGAAACAGCACGCGTGGAGCAACGTACGGATCTGGATAAATTAATTTTGGATGTTGAAACCAATGGCACCATGGATTGTGAGGCTGCTGTTAAGATGGCGGCAAACATTCTGGCCGATCAGTTGGCCGTATTTGTGGACTTCAAGGCACGCACGGAAATCGTTCAAGAAGAAAAGTTCCAGGAAATTGATCCTGTACTTCTTCGTCCCATCGATGATCTCGAACTCACTGTCCGTTCAGCCAACTGCCTGAAGGCCGAAAGTATTTTGTATATCGGTGACCTGGTACAGAGAACCGAAGTGGAATTACTGAAAACTCCTAACCTTGGTAAGAAGTCTCTGACTGAAATCAAGGATGTGCTGGCTCAACATGAGCTGTCACTGGGTACGAAACTTGAAAACTGGCCACCGGCCGCGCTGTCAGACGCTTAAATTCATTTTAAGCACACTCTGAAACAGCACATAGAAACAGGAAAGATAAATGCGTCATTTAAAATCAGGACGTCAACTGAACCGCAACAGCAGTCACAGAAAGGCCATGTTCCGTAATATGGCTAATTCACTGTTCGAGCATGAAATCATAAAAACTACCGTGCCTAAGGCAAAAGAGCTTCGTCGTGTTGCAGAACCTCTTATCACACTTGCGAAAAGTGACAGTGTGGCTAACCGCCGGCTTGCATTTGATCGTTTACGTGATAAAGGGTCCGTGGGCAAACTGTTTACTGAACTTGGTCCCCGTTTCGTGGAGCGCCCAGGTGGATACTTGCGCATCATGAAATGTGGATATCGTTCCGGCGATAAGGCACCTATGGCCTATGTCGAGTTGATCGGCCGCCCTCGTACAGATGATGAAGCCGAAACAGAATAAGTAGTTTTTAGGTAAACTTAAAAAGCCCGGTAATACCGGGCTTTTTTTATATGCGGGTCAATATCAGGTAAAGCTAAATCAGGCTGCCCACTTGATAAATAACCAGGGCACCGGTGTAACCAATACCAGTCATATAGACCCAGGCGAAAATAGGCCAACGCCAGGTATTTGTCTCACGCCGGATGGTTGCAAGTGTCGCTGCACACTGCAGACACCAGGCGTAGAAGACCAACAGGCCAAGAACCATTGGTAATGTGAAAATAAGGCGACCATCGGGCCACTTGGCCGATCTGAGTTTTTCAGACAGTTTCTGATCATCGGCATCTGAACCCACTGCGTAAATGGTGCCCATGACGGCGACGACCACTTCACGCGCAGGGAACCCGGCTACTACGGCAGACGAGACGCGCCAGTCCCACCCCAGTGGTTTGAATACCGGCTCAATGGTGCGGCCAATGCGCCCTAACCAACTCTGCTCCATTTGCGCGGCAGATCTCGAGTTTTCGACAAATGTCTGATCAAGCGATTCGGTGACAACCTGATTCGGTTGGTAGTCGGCACTATCCATGCGTGGGAAATAAGCGAGTGTCCATACAAGGATTGCCACGAAAAATATGACGGTACCGGCACGCTTTAGAAAAATACGTCCGCGGTCGAAAAGTTTGATTGCAACGGTCTGCAAATTGGGTGTGCGGAACTCGGGGAGCGCCAACATGAAATGGGGTTTGGGCCCTTTGAGAGCTGATGATTTAAGCAGCATGGCAGTACCAAGGCCACCCAGGATGCCAAGCAGATAAAGTCCAAAAAGTATCAGTCCCTGTAAGTTCAACCAACCCACAGATTGATTGGGGACAAACGCCGCGATCAGCAATGCATAAATGGGGAGCCTGGCTGAACAGGTCATAAATGGTGCAGCGAGAATTGTTGCGATACGGTCTCTTCTGTCCGGTATGACCCGTGTCGCCATAATCGACGGGACGGCGCACGCGAAACTGGAAAGCATCGGGATGACGGATTGACCGGATAGTCCAACAGTCCGCATAACACGGTCCATCAGAAAAGAGGTTCGCGCCAGGTAGCCGGTGTCCTCAAGAATAATAATAAACAGAAATAGGATTAATATCTGGGGTAAAAATATGATGACGCTTCCAACACCTGCAATAACCCCATCGGCAAGGAAACTGCTGAAGGCGTTTTCTCCCAATTGGGTGACTATCATCCGGCCCAATGCGGAACTGGCACTATCAATGACATCCATCATTGGTGTTGCCCAGGTAAATACTGCCTGAAAAACCAGTAACAGCACTGCAAAAAAGAGCAGGGTGGCCGGCCATGGCCGATTGGTCCAACGAACCAGGCGGGCGCCTAATTTGCTATATAGCGGTGTGTGTACCTGTACATCAGCAATCACA
>JAOUCZ010000302.1 GCA_029859505.1 Lysobacterales bacterium
CCAGGACCCTCTGGACCTCTACCAGTGGTTGGCAGATTACGAGGCTAAAACGGGCGGCACCGCTCTTGCAATATCCCATAATGGCAACCTTTCAAATGGCTGGATGTTTCCCATGGAGGGGACTTATGCGGGTGGCAAAGTCAATAAAAACTATGTTGAGTTGCGTGCCAGGTGGGAACCGCTTTACGAGGTAACTCAGATCAAGGGCGACGGTGAAGCACACCCATACCTTTCTCCCAACGACGAATTTGCTGATTTCGAGACCCTGGCCAAGGGGAATCTTGATCTCACCGCCCTTAAGCAGGACGAGATGTTGCAGCGTGAATACGCACGTGAAGCGCTGAAGAACGGTCTCGCTTTAGAGAAAAAACTTGGCACCAACCCTTACAAGTTCGGCATGGTTGGCGCGACTGACAGCCATACCGGGTTGACCACGGCAGAGGAAGAGAATTATTTCGGTAAATCCACCAGTGCCGAACCCTCTGCGAAACGGGCGGTACACCCCTTTGTTTCATCAGACCTGGGCGCCATTGAGGGCTATGAGCTATCGGCTGCCGGCTACCAGGCCGTGTTTGCCAAGGAAAATACACGCGAGGCGATTTTTGACGCCATGGCGCGCAAGGAAACTTACGCAACCACCGGCCCTCGTATCATGATGCGTTTCTTTGGTGGCTGGGAGTTCAGCGATGCTGACCTGCGCAGTCGTACACCGGCCTTTGTCGGCTATGAGAAAGGTGTACCAATGGGTGGTGACCTGACCAGCGCACCGGCCGGCAAGGCTCCGAGCTTTATGCTTTTTGCATTACGCGACCCGATTGGTGCGAACCTTGATCGTATGCAGATCGTTAAAGGCTGGCTCGACAAGAAAGGGGAAACCCATGAGCGTGTTTATGATGTTGCGGTATCGGACGATAGAGTTATTGGCAAGGATGGACGCTGCACAACACCGGTGGGCAACTCCGTCGATCTCGAGGCAGCGACCTGGACTAATACCATCGGTTCCTCTGAACTTGTTTCGGTATGGGTTGATCCTGATTTCGATCCCAAGCAGAAGGCTTTTTATTATGCACGTATCATTGAAATACCCACACCTCGTTGGGTGTTGTATGACAAAGTGCGATTGGGTGCAGAGGTGCCCGAGGCTGCTGCACTGACACTTCAGGAACGGGCGTATTCTTCGCCAATCTGGTATACGCCTTAAGCGGTACCTTCTAACTAACAAGCAGACATAAATGCGGCCGGTGCTGAATGTTTTTCAGCCCGGCCGCTCAAAGTTTGACTCCCATTTTGCAGGGGTTTCAAACATAATGTGCACTGCTGTTTTTAAGGATAAATATTTCATGTCAAAAGTGTGGAGTTGTAACGAATGGGACCAACTGGAAGAAGTTATCGTGGGCAATCCGCTAGAAGCGCGTTACCCGACGGCAGATGTGAGTACGCGTCTTGCAGAATTCCCAGATCGTTCACTGGACGACATTCCCCAAGGCACGTTTCCACAACAGGTAATTGAAGAAACCGAAGAGGATCTGAATGGTTTTGTCGAGATTTTGGAGAAGGAGGGTGTAAGCGTCAAACGCCCGGAGACATGGCCCCATGAAGAGGAGTTTTCCACGATTCACTGGAAGTCCCAGGGCTACTACAATTATTGTCCGCGAGACATCATGCTGGTCATTGGCGATAACGTTATCGAAACACCCAATGTCATTCGCAGTCGCGCCCAGGAGTGTTCCAGCTATCGTTCGTTGATGATGGAATACCTGAAGTCAGGTGCAAAATGGTATAGCGCACCCAAACCCTTGCTGTTGGACTCCCTGTTTGATGTTGACATGAGCAAACCAACCCCCCGTAATGACGAGCCGGCATTTGATGCAGCGAACGTTTTGCGCCTTGGCATGGATTTGATCTACCTGGTCAGTGCAACGGGCAACGAAATGGGTGGGCAATGGCTTCAGACGATGCTGGGAGATGATTTCAGGGTTCATTTTCTGAAGGATGTTTATTACGGCAGTCACATTGACTCAACCTTTGTCGCGTTACGTCCCGGCTTGATGTTGTGTAACCCAGGTCGTCTGAATGACGAAGCCCTGCCTGAAATTCTGAAGCAGTGGGAGGTTATCTATAGTCCACCGATGGAGAATACGGATCAATTTGATGCCGATTATTTATCCAAAAGCATTGGCAGTAAATGGATCGATATGAACCTGTTTAGCATCAATCCTGAACTGGTCGTGGTTGACAGAGACCAGGCGGCTTTGATCAAAATGCTGGAGAATCACGGGATGGATGTGATTCCTCATAAAATCAGGCATTCCAAAATGCTGGGTGGTGGGTTTCATTGTATTACCCTGGATACCCGCCGGAAGGGGACGATGCAACAATACTTCGATTGATTGGCCTGCATTCGATATACTCAGCCAACAAGCAAACCAGACTTTGAAGCCACTCCATTTAAGATCGCAAGTCACGATCATGTGAATTAAATTCATGACAGCAATTATATTTACTTCCGTCTTCATGGTTTTTTTCATAATGACCTTTGTCGCGTGGAGGCGTTACCTGTGGGCGGCACAGGAGTTTCCCGATGATGAAGCGGATACCTGCGAATTCAGCCTGACGGAAAGTGTTGGGCCACAGCATCTGGTCAATGTCCCGCACCAAGAGGGTGCGCGGTGGCTCACAGACATCTTCAGCCGTTCTGCCGAAAAGTTTCCGGATCACACAGCTTTGCAGATTCCCCATACGGGGGAATCGCTAACCTTTGCTGAGCTTGATGGGCGAGCTGAAACCGTGGCTGCCGCGTTGTCTTCTTTTGTGACAGGTCCTGACCAGGTAGTGGCTGTGGCGATGTCGCAGGATAACTGGCAAATCGTCGCCGCCCATCTCGGTATTCTGAAAGCCGGCGGTACGCTGATGTTTCTCGATACCAGCCTACCTGAGGCCCTGATTACGCACATGCTCAACGATGCGCAGCCAGTGGTCATTCTCACGCGTGGTCAGGGGAGTTTTCGTGATTTGCCTGTTTTGGATCTTCTGGAATTACCCGATCAGCTACCCGCCAGAGTCCCGCCAACCTGGTTGGACGATCCTACCGAGCGGCTCGCCACCTTGTTTTACACAAGTGGAACAACCGGGATGCCAAAGGGTGTGGAGTGTCACCATGCAGGTTATGTGAACCTTGCGCTCAGTTACGCTGATTACCTTGGCCTGGTTGCGGGTATGGATGCGACCTCGCTGACTTCTTCGCTAGGATACGACGGCAGTATCTCCGAAATGTACAGCGCCTGGGTATCTGGTTGTGCCGTGGTCATGTTGACGAAAGACGAGGTTCGGTCCGGTCCTGACCTTGTTCCTGTCCTGCGGGAATCCGAAGTGACAGTTCTGTTTTGCCCACCCGTTTTGTTGACCACTCTCACGTCCAGCCCGGAACTTGATTACCTTACCCGCTATGTCGTTACATCATACCAGCGGGCGAGGCTTTTCCGGCAGCACTGGTGGAACCCTGGACACGAGGCAGGCGGCAGGTCATCAACACTTATGGTCCAACAGAGGCCAGCACGGACACGAGCCGCCAGAGCCTGCATCCGGGAGAACCTGTCACTATTGGTTCGCCATTGGCCAATGTCACATACGTGATTCTTGAGGTTGACCAGCTCACGCCGCTCCCACACGGTGAGGCGGGTGAGTTGTGCATCGGTGGTGTTCACGTGGGTCGCGGATATCGTAATTTGCCCAAGCAAACAGCTGAGAAGTTCATCACACATCCCCGCTTTGGACGTCTTTATCGCACCGGTGATAGATGCAAAATTGATCAACATTCCCAACGAGTACACTTTCTTGGCAGGATTGACACTCAACTCAAAGTACGCGGGCATCGGGTCGAAGTTCAGGCCGTCGAGGACATCCTGCTAACTCAGTTCACCGAGATCGAATCTGCTGTGCTGGATTATCAAAATCAGGAACTGGTCGCCTTCGTCGTTGCACCATCGGTCTCAGGTTCGGACATCCCTGTGGCTGTTCCGGCTCCGGAGGAGTGGTCTGCCCGAACCATGGAGACCCTGGCAGGGCAACTCCCGTCGCCATCGGTTCCGTCGCGAATATTCCTGGTGGACAGTTTTGTCATGAAACCCATGTCCGGGAAAATTGACCGGACTTGCTTGCCCGACCTGTCCCGGCTTCAGGGTAGCCTGCCAGGCGGAGCACGGGGCAGCAGTAGTGATTTGAAAGACAGGCAGGATGCCGGGGCAGGGCCACCAGTCGAAGGAGAAAACAATACTGAGGTTCTT
>JAOUCZ010000073.1 GCA_029859505.1 Lysobacterales bacterium
ACCCGACTGGGTGATGAAAACTCTTATGTTGGTACTGGTTCTCGGCTTTCCGGTGATGGCGTTTTTTTCATGGGCATACGAGGTTACGCCTGATGGTATAAAGCGCGAATCCGAGGTTGACCGCGCTCAGTCGACCACGCATGTCACCGGCCGCAAGCTGGATCGCGCCATCGTCGCTGTGCTGGTTATCGCGCTGGCCTATTTCGCTTATGACAAGTTTGTGCTTTCAGCAAACCGTGAAGCTGCCCTGGTTGAGGCGGCAACGCAGACCGTGTCTGAACAGGTCGCCAATGAAGAGCCAGTAACTCAATCGGGCCAATCCATAGCCGTGCTGCCCTTTGTCAACATGAGCGCCGATACTAACAATGAATACTTTTCGGATGGTGTTTCCGAAGAAATCCTCAATGCACTGGCCGCTGTGCCAGAACTAAAAGTTGCCGCACGCACTTCGGCTTTCGCATTCAAAGGCAGCAACAAGAGCATTGCAGAAATCGCTAAAGAATTGGGTGTCAGCCATGTGTTGGAAGGCAGCGTGCGCAAGGCCGGTGACCAGGTGCGTATCACCGCGCAATTGATAAAAGCCGATGATGGTTTTCACCTGTGGTCACAGACCTACGACCGGGAACTGACCAACATTTTTGCCATCCAGGACGAAATCGCGGGCAGCATCGCCGAGATGCTGGAAGTGCAGCTACTGGGTGAGCAGAAAAGCTTCACCACCACGAAGGATCTATCGCCTGAGAATTATGAGAAGTTTCTCAAGGCGCGCTTCCTGATGCGTCGTCGAAATGATGATGCGATGAACGAAGCGCAGACTCTGACAAGACAGGTACTTGCTGAAGCACCTGACTTTCCACAGGGCCAGGTTCAGCTGGCTGAAATTCTGACCCAGTCAGTCCGTCATGGCAGAGGTGGGACAGAGGAAGTTCGCGCCCTGGCTTCCAGCGCCATTGCACTGGACCCTGATTTGCCTGCGGCCCATATGATTCAAGGCTCCCTCGCCAGCAGGAACAATGACATCCTTGGCGGCATTCATCACCTGCAAAAAGCCATTGAACTGGATCCGAACGAACCACGCCCACACCACTGGCTGGGCATCGAATACTCAAAAACCGGCCACCTGGAAAAAGCCCGGCAGCAACTGCAAATCGCCGTCGACCTTGAACCCGACCATGCCAATGCCAACGGTTACCTGGGCTTTGTGCTGATGCTTCTGGGCGATTTTGAACGCGCCCGCTTCCATTATGCTGAACAGTCGCGTTTGGGCAACATGTCCCTAAACGCGCGACTGGTTCATGTTGATATTCTCACCGGAGATCTGCACAAAGCACGCCAGACAGCAGCAGAAACCGACAACATCGACACAGAAACCCGTACGCGATTGGCCTTGCTCATTGATGCCATCGAAGATCCTTCTAAAACCTCACAATACCTGGAGTACATCAAACGACCAGGCTTTAATGAATGGCTTATCACCCAGGAATTGTTCATGCTGGGACTTTATGCTGAGGCCATGCGCAATCATGAAGATGGTCCATCAATCCTCACGTCCTGGGCAGATTACTGGTCCGAAGCCAGGACGCTGCCGGAATTTGAACAATTCCTGATGACCAGAAACGTTTTTCCGGTTTGGGATGCGTTGGGCCCGCCGCCCATGTGCCGCAAAACCCCACAAGGGTATGATTGCCGCAAGGATTAACGGGCATAACGGCACATACAATAATCAGGGGGATCCCTTTTCAGGGATTTTCTTTCAAGGCTTCATCTAGCATTTTGACCAGTTCATCCCGACTGTAGCTGTAGGCATGGTCCTGGTTCAGCTGGGCCAGTTCCTGTATCGCCTTTTTGATGGTCCATCCGGCCTGGTCCTGGTTGGGTACCACCAGGTAACGGCGCTTGGGGTTTTCACTGAACATGGCATGCAAGGCTGCCTGTGAGACTTGCTGCGGGTCGCCGTTTGCATCCTGATTTTTCTCGGCCTGGGCTACCCACCCGCTAATACGTTCATAGTTGGCTTTATAGGGTGAATTTTCGTCAAAACCTTGCTTCTTCATTCGGGCAAGTACATTTTTTGAGATATCAGATTTGTAGTTTCCCGGCTCAATGATGCTTACGTGTACGCCAGCATCTGCCATTTCAAGAGCCAGCGAATCGGTAAATGCCTCCATCGCGTGCTTGCTCATACTGTAGGGTCCAAACAGGGGGCCCGACAGGATGCCGGAAATGGAACCGGTTGTGCTGATGCGGCCTTTAGATTGAACAATCAATGGTGCAAATGCCTTGGTTACCCGAAAAGATCCATAGAGATTGACGTCCATCAACCACTCAACTTCGCTATCCGGTGCTTCGGCCAGTGCGAATAGAACAGCAACACCCGCATTGTTGATCAAACCATAAGGGTGGTTGGCTGTGCCGTTCAAGCTTGCGAAAAAATGGGTATTGGTTGTATTTATAGAAAAAGGGCCGGATACATTTTTAGAAAAATCTATCCAGCCCCTTTTTTACCATTATTACGGCTTCAGGGAATAGCAACCGGTACGTAGTCTTCAACGATATCTTTCCAACCGAATTGTGATTGACGGCCGCCAATGCGAATAAGCTCGGTGGCCCACGTCGTTAGCGGTGTTCCGTTCGCTTCGCGGGAGTAGAACGAAAATGGCTGCGGGAATGGAAAGTTGGGCGTGGGGGCCGTTACCTGCACAGCACCATGGGTGTCGTCTCCGCTGACGATGAAGCGTTTGTAGCGTTTCGGGTAGGCTTCGTTTAGCGCGCCGTGTTCGGTGAGGATCAGAGCACGATAAGCCTCCGGATCCATTAAGCTGCCGTCACCCTGGGCGAAGAAGCGGTTGGTGCGGTCGGAATCCGTTTCGTAGAACCCTTCGCGGATGCTCCTGTCGTTTTCCAGTCGCCAGTCGATGATCCCCGTTTGCTGACCAAATGCGTTGCAGCGGCCATCGTCGATACAGCTTTGTGGATAGAACTGCTGGAACTGCCAATCATTTTGCCGCGCATATACAGATAACCAGGGGATATCAGGGCCACCGGCAGCAGGTGGTGTACCGAGGTTCACAGCGATCGGTCCGGCATCATTGTAGACCGTGAGTTTTGTGTTTTCGTTACCGAAGACAAAACGCGCCAGGAATGGTGCAAAAGCCGCGGCACCAACGCCTCCGGCGCTATGCCCCATCACCGTGATTTGCTTGGCATCCGGGAACATCTCCCCTGCAACATCCATACCGGCGCTGGCGTTGCGCAGCCCGCGATGGTGGCGTGTCGGCGCATAGGGAAAGTCCACATCGTTTACATCATTGTCACCGCCAAAGGTAGAACCATCGCAATACGGCATGTATACAACCGAGTGGTCAGCAAAGGGATTATCGGGTGAGTCAGCATCAAATACACCCGGGAATGGTCCTTGCTCCGGTGGTGACTGTGCTTCCGCCAGGATGTTGCAGTTGTAGAAACCCTGCCAGCAAGCGCCACCACCCTGCAGGAAGATCAACAGTTTTTTGGGATCCCCCTGCCTGGTGAAAACGGAGTATGGCGTGCCCGCGATGCACGCCGGGCCGTCCGGGCGAATACCGATTGGATAGCTTGCATCCGGAGTGTACAGGGGGTCGAACGCGTGTTCAGTCCAAACACCATGCTCACTCGTGGTAGATATTGATGTTCCAAGGTACTTGTCGACACCGGCAGCTCTTAGCTCGTCAGCAGCTTCAGCATTGAGGCCTGAGGAATCGGCATTAACGTTTGCGGCTGAAAGCAAAACAAAGCTCATCAGCAGCATTAATATGAGTATAGAGGGAGATTTATTGATTCGGGTTTTCATGTTTGTATCCTGAAATAAATGACTAGGGCCGGGCAAGGCGAGACCGCCACCAACTTTCGAGGTGCCAAGACTGGGGAACTATCCTTAGTTCTTATCCTTCTTAATGTGGAGAGCGGATAATGGACTCCACATTTGTGCCGCGATTACTTTGAAACTTGATTACGCATTGAACTTAGAACTCGTAATTAATAAAGCGTTAATCTCCAATGATTGTACACGTTAAAAATTAAAATGCGCAAATGGAGAGAGTTTTAACTATAAAAGAGGCCTTTTTTACTTTTGTTGCGGATCACTTGGCTACGGACCAATTCACGGCTCTTGAGAGATCAGGGGGCAGAATCCGATGTGATGGAGACAATGCCGAATCCCGCAGACTGGATGATCTCAGACGAAGTTCTCCATTTATCCGGCCACTATGCTGTGTTTTTTGAACTACCCTTGATTCGAACCCAAACCGGCTCGATAACCTGCTTGATCAGGGGGATCAGCAGCATGCCCAGCGTGAGTCCGAACACACCATCCATCGCAGCCTTGCTGAACCATTCGACGGTCCCTCGCCAGCTTTCAGACACCATGTGACCCATTGCAAAGGCCCAATCATGTATATGATGCCCCAGCCAGCCCATACCCAGTTGCTCAAGTCCATGGATAATAATTGAGCCGCCAACCCACAACATGGCGGCTGTTCCGACGGTTGTCAGTACCTTCATGAAACCCGGCATTGCGTGCACCAGGCCTCTACCCAACCAGCGCGTTATGGCGAAACGACCGTTTTCAGACATGTACAGGCCAATATCATCGGCTTTGACTATCAACGCGACAGTGCCATAAACCGCAACGGTAATACCGACTCCCACGGTTGCCAATGTGGCAGCTTCCATCCAGAAATTGCTGTCGGGTATTGCCGCCAATGCGATGGTCATAATCTCCGCCGAAAGGATAAAGTCGGTTTTGATGGCGCCCGCAGCCCGCTTTTCTTCAAGCAGGGTAGGTTGACCGGCTACGGCCTGATCGTGGGAATGGTCCTCATCATGGGGAACCCAGACATGATAAATTTTCTCTGCACCTTCAAAACACAGGTAACAACCACCAAGCATCAAAAGGGGTGCAACCAGCCAGGGCGCAAAATTGGATAACAGCAAACCCGCCGGTAACAGGAACACCAGCTTGTTTTTTAATGACCCCTTGGTGATTTTCCAGATGATCGGCAATTCGCGGCTGGCTTCAAAACCGTGAACATACTTGGGCGTAACCGCCGCATCATCAATAACCGCCCCAGCCGCCTTGGCGCCGGCCTTTGCCGCCTGCGCTGCCACATCATCAATGGAAGCAGCAGCCACCTTGGCAATCGCGGCCACATCATCGAGAAGGGCCAGTAAGCCGCTCATGCGCGATTACCACTCACAGGGTTGAGTGACTATAGATGATTTAAAAGTGCTATGGGATTTCGTACGCATCAATTCTTACCTGTTGATTGACCGTTCAAGCTATCCGAGCGTGGGGGTATAGTCAAGTTAAGGAAGGATCGTGTACTGGAACGAAGACTAAGGCTTCAGGTTTTTCCTTTTTCTCCGCATTTTGCGATAAGTTTACTATGTTCCTTTACTCAGACCCCATCATTATTCCGGTCCCTTTGTGCGATCTTGGACTATACTGAAATCAAACAATAATTTCATACTCGCAATTTCATACCCGCCGGTCGCCACCAAAGGAATTTAAAAAAATGAATTACCTGCTACGAACCATCCTGCTTGCCTCACTTCTTTTCCCCTCATATTCTTTTGCTGCCCAATGCGTCAAGGGTGACCTCATTGAAGACCCGGACCCATTCATATGGACCCCTGTCAGTGAACCGGAACCACATTTCGTTGGGACGATGGAGATCGCAGAAGCCGATCTTGTGATTAATGGGGAAACGATTACCACCCGTGTCTATCGGCAGGAAGGTGGCTGTAACAGCATACCCGGGCCAACAGTCACTATGGTTCCGGGCAATAAGTACGTGATGAAGTTTCGAAACCTGCTGACTTACGAACCAGCATCTGAGGAGCACAATGTGTTCCGCGACCCTAATGTCAGCAATCTGCATACACATGGCCTGCATATATCGGGCGAGTCGCCGGGTGACGACGTAACCCGCAGTTTCGAAGGCCAGACGGGAGGGGATTTCGTATATGACATCCCGGATAATCACATGGGCGGTACATTCTGGTATCACGCGCATCACCACGGTTCGACCTACCTGCAGGTGTCTGCGGGTGCTTTTGGCTTGATAGTTATAGATGACCAGGGGGACAAAATGGTGATAGGTGACCAGGTTGAACCAATTCCACAGCGAGTTGCGGATATGGAGGAACGTCAATTGGTGGTGGCCTACCTTGACCCGGCAGTAAAGGGTACTGGTGGCGACACACTGATAAGTGGCAGTTTGTCCCCTACCTGGACCGTAAATGGACAGGTTAACGGGGCAATGGAGGTGCCGTATGGCACTTGGCACCACTGGCGCGTTTTACTGGCAGACCGAGATGCCAAGGAAAAGACATTCAGCGTTGGCACGGGCTGCGAGATTGCATTGATGGCCCGGGATGGGGTGTGGCGTACTGAAGTACCCAAGTTGCTGCCCACCAACTCGATCAGCCTGACGGGCGCCTCTCGGGCAGACCTGGCTGTGAATTGCACTGCAAACTCCAATATTTCAGTTGGGGGCCTGCAGGTGGCTTCCATCAACGTGGATCAAGGAAATGCTGATTCCGGTCCTAGCCCCTTCAATGCAGAAGATACGACCTGGTTTTCTGAGCGTCCAAACTATCTTCAGGACCTGCGAAATCGAACACCGGATCACCAGGACACTATCAACATGGGTGCGCGCACGGTGGCTGGCAGCAAGTGGGATCATGCTGTGCCCAACTTCACGCTGGAGACTAACGGTGTCCAGGAGTTCAAGCTCAAGGGTGCCACCAATCACCCGTTCCACCTGCACATTTATCATGTTCAGGTGCAAGGTGACTGCGGCGACTTCGAGGACGGTGAATATTATGATGTGGTGGCCGGAAATTGCACGATTCGATTCGATCTGACGCCTGAAACTGCCTACTGGGGCCGCACTATTATGCATTGCCATATTCTCGAACATGAAGACCAGGGCGCCATGGGTTGGGCGCAAGTGCTTGGGGGTAAACCAAAACCTGTGTTCCCGGACGGTGATGGTGATCCGACCAACGGCCCCTATTTCGAATATATTCCAGCTGTCATTGGGCCGGGCGACCCTCCGGCGGCGCCTGGTGGTCTGGTTGTGACGGAGGTTTCAAGCAGCAGCATCGATCTTAGCTGGAACGATAATTCAGACAATGAGTCTTCGTTCAAAATCGAGCGTTCGTCTAATACTAATCCATTAGCTTACGCACCGATTGATACGGTCGATGCAGAAGTAACGGCTTACTCCGACCTTGGGCTTGACCCGCTGAGTACCTACTGGTATCGGGTAATCGCATTCAACAATGATGGCGATTCAGACCCCAGCAATGAAGCTAGCGCCACCACGCTGGAAGCTGGAGTGCCTACCGCTCTGTTGCTCGGTTCGCTTACCGTTAGCACGGTTAGTGAGGGTAAAGGTCAGAAACGCCAGCGTGCCGTAGTCGCCGTCACAGACAACAATGGGGACCCCGTAGCAGGGGCAGTGGTAACCGGTAATTTCTCTGGTAGCATTTCGCAAACTGCTGCTACAGCCAGCACTGATGCCGGTGGTATAGCGATAATCGACACCGCAGATACGGCGAAGGGCGGGGTATCTTTCGAGTTTTGTGTTACCAGTATTGTTGATCCTAATCCTGATCCGCTTGATCCATTCAATTCTGAAACCTGCGCCAATTTTTAAAATCCAGCAATAAAAAGGGACCGGGTACATTTTCCTAAAAATGTACCCGATCCCATTTCCCCTGGTTTTATCAAGGCGCGGAGTATAGGTAAAACTGTTTCTATGGGATTAGGGGTCAGGGTTAAGCGGCGTTTGAATAGCGCATTTCGCCACGGGTGTCTGACTTGAGTACAAAAAAAAGCGGTCGCCAATAAGGCGACCGCCATGGTTGTATCAACGTATCAGTGTGGGGCAGCCAGAAACGGAAACTCCGTCAGAAACGGTACGTCATTGGCCCTGACAAAATCATCGTACATTGGATCAAAACCGGATATCACCATACTAAGTAACTCTTCAAGTACATCATCATCAAGCCCGCGACCACCACAATCATTGGTATGTGGCTGGGGAACCAGTTCTGATAACTCAAAACCCCAGACTCCATGGCACGCTGACCATTCGAGATCTACACTCAAACGATCATCGGCCATCACGGGTGCCAGTACAGACGGGGAATAGAAGTAATTGCCAGCGATACCGTCGGCCATGTCGATAGCCGTCAAGCTCGCCTCGATATCGGCTCTGTAAAGGGAGTCCCAGGTGCTCGGATCAGAATTGGCCTTGTAAGCATCCCTTTTCTCTTCCGGGATTAAACTGCTGGTCATTGGCCGACCAACCCGGTCCAGCTGTCCCATGCTTAAAAAGGCGCAATCCAAAGTCGCTATGCTTGAGAGCCGCTCTGCGCTTGTCACAAACCCATCCAGATCACTGACGGATGGCGTAAATGAGACAGTTGCAGTACTGCAGTCGCTGAACTCAAATATCGTGGAACCTACGCTTTCATAGGACTTACTGGTTGGGTCAAAGTTACCGCCAAAGCCCATACCGCTGAAACGAAGCGTATCAACGGTGACAGTGGAGCCGTCAATGTTGTCAGTCAGGCCCAGCAGCCAGAGCTGATTGCCCGCATCATCATAACCGTAAAAATAGAAAAGGAATTGGTTCGCAGAAATCATCTCGATCACCCACCCCTGGCCATCCTGGTTGGGGTTGTACCATGAACCCGAGATGCCGGCGTTAAAAACGGCTCCAGTATTCTCTGATACCACCCAGCTTTTTTGTACATTGATAGGGTGACCGTTGGTGTCCGTACTTCCGGAACCAGCCGGGAATGAATTGTTTTTTATGCCCACAACAATGGCCAGTACATTGTTTCCGGCGAAACCGTCTACACCGGGTGGGCTGAATGCCGCTACCCCCGTGGTTTCAAACATCTTTAATGCTGCAGTGTCCAGAAATGCAGGATCATCCCTGAGGCCGGCAAACACCCGGATGTCACCGTTAACTCCAACTTCGCCGACCGGAGCGGTAACTGACAAGCCGTTCAATCCAGCGCAGGTGATCATCTGCTCAGCGTTGATCGAGCAGTCTATCTGGTTACGCAGACCAACATCATTCTCAAAATAGATATGGTAAACCACCGAGTCGGAAAACCGGCTGTCTTTTGTTGCTGACGGGTTTACTGTCAGTGCCAATATCAGTTCTTCAGGTGGAGCCTCGCAACCGCTACCGCCAACTACTGTACAAGGTGGATTCATGAACGCGTAGAAATCCAGTATGTCAGCCGCTGGAGCACCGCTGACTGCAGACGGGATATTATGGTCATGGGCCTGGGTTGGGCCAGCGAGTAATAAAAGTAATATTATCAGTGCATTTAACAAAACTTTCTGGGGCTTTTTCATTGGTCCTTCTCCTCATGTTGCTTATTTTCCCTGTTATGAGGCTAGGAGCTTCTCACTGATTAAACCTGACGAAACTCATATGTTGTCTTACGAAACCTTACGGGCTATATTTGATTCGCATATCAGCTACCTAAATAGTCTACGAGAGATATTACTGTCCGGGCATGATGAATCATGAAGTCACCAGCACTAAATGATACCTATGATTGAGTCCAATTCAGGCACTCAGACACTAGCATCAGGATTCTCTCTGGGTCCATGGCGTGTGGAGCCGGGCAGGAATGCGATATTTCAGGGAGAAGAGGAAAGGCACCTGGAGAATCGTTTGATGCAGACCCTGGTTTACCTGGCTCAGCATGCAGGCCAGGTGATTCCCCGAGAGCAGTTTTTTAGTTCCGTGTGGCAAGGGCTTGTGGTCAACGAAGAAGCCTTGTCCCGTGCGATATCACTGCTCCGAACGGCTCTGGATGACAGTGCACAAGCACCGAAATTTATCCAGACCATACCCGGAGTCGGCTATCGTCTGATCGCTGAGCCGTCCGTGGTACAAGACTCAAGAAGCACTCCCTTATCAGCGGTTGGTATTCAAAAGAATTCGATTGCGGTGCTGCCATTTGTCAACTTGAGCAGTGACCCGGACAACGAGTACTTCTCCGATGGAATCACGGAAGAAATACTCAATATGTTGGCCCATGTTAAACGCTTCAAAGTGGTGGGTCGTACCTCCTCATTTGCATTCAAAAACAAGAACGAGGATCTAAGGGAGATCGGTAACACACTGGGTGTTACCCACGTACTGGAGGGGTCGGTCAGAACAGCAGGAGCCCGGGTTCGCATTACCGCCCAGCTGATTAAAACCAACGATGGTTACCACGTGTGGTCGGAGACCTTTGAGCGGCAGCTCGATGACATATTTGCAGTGCAGGATGAAATTGCCTTTTCTGTTACAAAAGCTCTGAAAGTCGAGTTACTGGGAGATGCAAGCGGCCACCAGGTTATTGGTGGAACTCACAACACAGAAGCCTATCAGGCTTATCTTAGGGGCTTGCATTATCGTAATCGCGGGGCGCTTAAGAAAACCGTCTATAACGCAGCGAAAGCATTTCAGCTGGCCATCGATTTAGACCCTGATTACGCAAGGGCCTATGCCTACCTGGCATTTACCTGGAATGACCTGGTATGGAATGGTTATGAAAGTCAGAAAGAAGGGCTTGAACAGATGAATGCAGCGGCCCAAAAAGCAATTGAATTGGCGCCTGATCTTGCGGTTGGCCACCTGGCACTGGGGCTATCTTTGCAATGTGATTTTGTGGATCGGCGCAATATAGAAAAGGCCATTAATACCGCGATGGAATTGAATGCCGGTAACGTGTTTGTACAGATCGAGTACGGGCGCCTGAAATGTAATCTGGGCCAGGGAGAAGCCAGTGTTGCCGCGGCAAGAAAAGCGCTGGATCTGGATCCGGTTTCCGTCTATACCAATCACTTCCTGGGGCATACTCTATACTTTGCCCGGCAGTATGAAGCAGCCATTCGTGCCTTCCGGCAAACCCTGGAGTTGGACCCGCACTACCCCAAGCCCCATTATTTCATAGCGATGAGCTATTATTGGCTAGGCGATGATGAGTCCGCGCTTAAAGAGATAAGAAAGGAACCGCTTGACTGGATGCGGTGGACGGCATCCACCGTCATACTGCATCGCCTCGGCCGGGCAAAAGAAGCACAAGACAATTTCGACTCTCTCGCCGAAATTGGCATTTCAGAAAATAATTTCATACAACAGGCTGGTATCCATGCGCAGCTCGGTAAAATCGAACAGGCTATCGACAGCCTGGACATAGCATACAGCTATCGCGACCCCGGGTTAACGCAGGTGGCGATCAATCAATTTTTTGACCCGCTTCAAGATGAGCCGCGGTTTATTGAGTTAACTGAAAAGGTTGGCCTCAAGCGTTGACATCCAGCCCCCTTTTCGGCCCCTGTCCCGGTATTCAGATCTGGCTACCCATTCGGAAGTTTTCGCAATTCTGACCTAGTATTAAGTAACCCCCTTTGAAGCCACGGTTAGGAAAAAGACATGAAGAGACGCGAATTCTGTATATCTACACTGGCAGCAGCGGCAGCAGGATCGATACCGGGCCAACACCTGATGGCCGCGGGGTTACCGTTCATGTCCGGTGTGTCAGCTAGTGTTTCAGCAATTACGGCAAATGGCAGCGAATCAATCCTGGGAGTGGCAACAGTTAAAGATTTTCAAGATAGTCTGCGTGGTGATTTATTGCTAAAAGGTGATGTTGGTTACGACAATGCCCGCGCAGTGTGGAATGCAATGATCGACAAGCACCCTGCATTGATTGCCCGCTGTGAAGGGGCAAAGGACGTTGTGAATTCGATCAATTTTGCACGTGACAACAATCTCCTTGTTTCTGTTCGTGGTGGCGGTCATAGCATCTCTGGTAAATCAGTTTGCGAAGGTGGCCTGATGATCGACATGTCCCAAATGAACTCGGTACGGGTCGACAAAAGAGCCACAACTGCACGTGCTGATGGTGGATGTCTTGAGGGACATATCGATCGCGAGGCATCATTGCATGGGCTGGCAACAACCGGCGGCATTGTGTCCCATACCGGCGCTGCCGGCCTTACCCTGGGTGGTGGATACGGCCGCCTGTGCCGCAAATATGCAATGACTTGCGACAACCTGATCGGTGCCGATATTGTGACTGCTGACGGTGTGTTCAGACACGTTGACGCCAATGAAAATGCAGATTTATTGTGGGCGCTCAAAGGTGGTGGCGGCAATTTTGGTGTTGTGACGGCACTGGAATATCAGTTGCACACCCAGGATCCAATGGTTATCGCAGGTGACCTGGTTTTTGACTGGAAAGATGCCAGGAATGTGCTTGGTTTCTATGCAGAGCATGGCAATGAAATGCCGGACGAACTCAATATGAACCTCACCATTCTGACAACCAAAGAGGGTGAACGACGCATTGCCATAGAGGCGGTCTGGTGCGGTGATCCAAAAGATGTTGACCGGGTACTGGCAAAACTACGTAGTGTTGGAAAACCGCTGGTCGACTCGGTGAAACCTGTGCGCTATACCACCTTCCAGACCCGGCTTGATAACAGTAATCGTCACGGTGTGAGACAGTATATGAAGTCGAGTATGGTCAGCGATTTTTCAGCATCGCTGGTAGATGAAATCATCGATATCTACCGGCCAAACCCGATGTCCAAGTTCTTTTTTATGCAGGCCGGTGGGGCGGTTTCAAGAGTAGGGCCAACAGAAACCGCTTTTCCGTACCGGTCAGCGCATTGCAATATGATGCGCTGGAACGCCTGGTTCGATATTGAAACACAAGAGCAAAAAGCGGAGCGGATTGCGGACGTGAGAGCCGATTGGGCTGTCGTTGCACCATACACACATGGGTTTTATGTAAATCTTAATGATGATAGTGAAAAGAAGACACACCAGAATTACGCGCAGAATTACGACCGTCTGGTGGCGGCAAAAAACAAGTATGATCCAACCAACCTGCTGAGGCTGAACGCGAATATCAAACCGACCATATAGTAAAAACGGAGTCAGCGAGTGATGGGGTCAAAGTAAAGGGACAGAGTAAACTTATCGCAATATTTCGGGCCGCGAGTCCAGAGCACCGTTTTCCGAAACGAGTCCGTTCCTGGTACCAAATCCTTTTCATACAGTGCCGATTGTTGTTTTACCGAATCATGGAAACATATCAATCGACCTTAAATCACATCGTCCTGCAGCAGGAGAAAACCTCCACCAATTTCTGACTTACTCTGTCCCTTTACTCTGACCCCATCATTTTTAGTTTTTTTACACTTTTTCGTGATTTTTTGCTTGCTTATCGTTTATCGTCGATATACGATATAAGTATGAGCAACGTACCGAATGTTAATAGTTTTGAATTTCTGGCCGCAAGCTGCAAAGCACTTTCACATCCGGCCAGGCTTGAGATTTTGCAAACCCTGGCACTTCGCGGCACCTGTATTTGCGGGGAGATCGTCGATGTTATGCCCCTGTCCCAGGCAACGGTTTCCCAGCATCTGAAGGTATTAAAAGATGCCGGTCTGATCTCCTGGGAAAATGACGGCCAGAAGTCTTGCTACTGCATCAACAACGAGACCATTCGAGTACTACGCGAAAAAATTGAGGGCCTGTTCGGCTCACTCGACAACTGTTGTTAAATAGGAATTAGTTATGACGCAATCAAATGATCAATTACGCGAAATGGTTCGGCAGAAATATGCTGAAATCGTAACAATGCCCCTCTCAGGGTGTAGTACATCCTGTTGCGGTACAGGGGACGAGCACGAGGAGAGTTTCAGCATGATTGGCGACGCCTATGACGGGGTCGCCGGTTATGTTGCCGATGCGGACCTGGGTCTCAGTTGTGGGGTACCGGTTGAACATTCCGGCCTTAAACCCGGCCAGACTGTGCTTGACCTTGGCTCCGGTGCGGGGCTTGACGTGTTTGTGGCACGCAATGAAGTAGGCGAAACCGGTCATGTGATTGGTGTAGACATGACCGCAGAAATGGTAGCCAAAGCAAGGCAAAATGCCGAGCAGTCCGGTTTTGACAACGTGGAATTCCGCCTCGGTGAAATCGAACACCTGCCGGTTCCTTCCAACAGCATCGACGTCGTTATTTCAAACTGCGTGCTCAACCTGGTGCCGGACAAACAACGTGCCTTCGCAGAGATTTTCAGGGTGCTAAAACCGGGTGGACATTTTTGTATTTCCGATGTTGTTTCGTCACAGCAGTTACCGGAATGGTTAAAGGGAATAGCTGAAGCCTATGCAGGATGCGTATCGGGGGCGATTCCAAAAGAAGACTATTTGAAGATGATCGAGCAAACCGGCTTTAGTCACATTGCCATAGCAAATGAAAAGCGAATTCATGTGCCGGCCGAACTGATCGCAAAGTCGCTGACC
>JAOUCZ010000010.1 GCA_029859505.1 Lysobacterales bacterium
GAAAAAGACCGGATTCATATTTCAGGCACGCAGCAGCGCGCTATGTTGGCCGAAGATGCACCGGTACCGCCCGAGTTCGGACGTCCTGAAGTGATCGAGATTCTGCGGAAATACTATGCCGGCCTGGACAATACCTGAAACTGACGATTATCCGTCCACACCCGGTTGATTACGGCCTGTTCGATATTGATAGACCGGCCGGACTTACAAACCATCCACCACCAGTTGGCTGAGCGACAGCAATTCCCGGGCTTTGCTATCACGTTTCACCAGGCAACTGAACAGGACATCGACAACATGTTGTTGTGAGGCTGTGGAAATGATCTGCGGAAACTCGAAATCACCTTTCCTGTTGACAGAAAAAAGAGATACATCTGCCAACGATCTGATGGGGTTTGCGTTGTAGTTTGTCAGGGAAATGATGCTCACCCCCGCCTTTTTCGCCTGCCGGGCGATCTGAACCATTTTTGTTGATTGACCGGAGAATGAGATAACAAATACAACATCTCCCTTGCCGAGGGTCATGACACTCGATAGTTGAATATAAGTATCCACCTCCGCGATAACCGACTTGCCAATCTGAATCAGCATGCTGGCAAAGTTCCTTGCTACGAGTGAACCCGCGCCAAGCGCAACGATTTGGATTCTTTTACTTTTTTCTAATAATTCGACGCCGGATAAAATACTTTGTTCAGCATTCAGCTCCATCGTTGTCAGCAAGGCTTCACTCTTGACGTTGTGAAGTTGTTCCGGAACGGACTCCATTTTGCCTTTGGCAAATCCATTCTTCTCCTCAAACTCTGCACTTTTATCGTTCTTTACGACGGATTCGTGTATGGCCAGCTTCAGATCGGTGAAACCACGGTAATTTAATTTTTGGCTGAATTTGATGATACTGGATTGGCTTACACCAACGGCTGCTGCAAGATTTTGCGAAGAGTAATCCCTGATCAATGCCGAATTCTCAAGAATGAAGTCAGCAATCATTTTTTCATTGGCTGACAAGTCCTCCCGGACTGCCTGCATTTTCCCTAGACAAGACATAAAGTACTTTCCAGTATCTGAACTGTTTTCTTTGAACTAACATAGCAGATTGGCGGCAAAGCGGAAATAATAGCCGTTAATGCGCTGTCAGTGTCAACGGGTCTGCGTAAATACGTCTTTCGAAATCGATCACCTGGCCATCTGTCTGTAAAACCGGGAAGATATACACGGGGTCAATCCTGGCTTGCCAGCTTCCGTCGGAATTCTGCTCAACATTCACTTCAAGGTGTCCATAGTGTTTGCCACCATTACGCAGCACACCATCGGGGCCATAAACCTCTGGTGCGTCGGTATGAGCCAGAAAAACACGGTATGGGTTCTCAACACCTTTAACCGGTCCGCGCAGGCCATCACCACCGATGCCGATATCATAAAAATGTATGCTGTGGTCGCGTTCAAGACCGTCGGGAGACACCTCGGTACCAGGCAGAACCGAATGTTCATACATTTCATCATGACCTCCGAAAACCGCATCTACGCCGTGTCGTATGAACAACGGAGTGAGCGACTGCAGGGGCTGTGCGGACAATATATCCCCTCGCGGTTTTTCACCGGGCAAGCGACCATGCAAACCGGATGTATAAGGTGAATGGTGAAACATGACAAATGTAAAATGACTATTTTCCTGTGCCATTTGGAGCTCTGCCTGCAACCAGCGATATTGCTCTGAACCAGGTTGCCAGTCCGGTGCAAAACCACCCTCTCCTTCACCTAACAGTCTCCAGTTGGTGTCCATATCACTACGGTCCGGAAGCCCGTTGATGACATCGAGAACAATGATCGTCACAGCCCCATGTTTCAGGGAATAATATCGTTCCGAATGGTTGATATCGTCTGCGCCATTGGAAGGAAGATCAAAATAGGTCTGATACTTGTGTACGGCACGCTCGGAATCAGGCGTTGTATATTTACCGAATTCACCAGGACCACCGAAGTAGTCATGGTTGCCAAGCGATGGAAGTAAAACCGTTGATGCTGCCAAATCGGCGTTATGTATCCAGAACTCATCCCAGTCGCGCTGTTCACCACCGGATTGAACAAGGTCACCTGCGATGGCAACGAACGCAGGTTGTCTTTGCTGAATAACTTTCAAATTCCGGGCATATCCTGTGGTTTGATCCAGGGGGTATCTACGTGGCCGTGCCGGGGTTTCAACGCTTGGCCAGTGTGTATGCTTACCGGTGGATTCAGGTTCCGTTTCACTGTCACCGTAAACGATAAATCGCAACGATTTATCACCCTTATCCAGGGTTGAGAAATGGCCATCCCTGTGATCAGTGTTTTGCGTTACCTGGTACTGGTACAGGGTGTCGGGCTCAAGGTCTTTCAAGCGAATCTGGTGAAGATATGGCAATGGAGATTCAACGCAATCGAAGTCCCCACAAATTTCAGCTTCGTGATAGGCCAGTGCCTCGGCCCTGACTGGAGTGGATTCAAACATTACACCCTGCCCCAGGCTACCCGCATCACGTTCCCACACAGTCAAACGCCCTGCCCGGTCTTCTTTACTAAACCAGATAATTGTGATTGCATCCTCTGCCGGATTTTGCACATAAGGGGTCACATGAAAACCGCAATGGCCCAGTCGGGTTTTGCCTGCATCTGATTCAAGATAGCCATCAAGACGCTTCATCCAACCGGGAAGCCAACGCGCTTCATTTCTTTCCGGCGGTGACAGATCGACACGCAGATGCAACCGGCTGGCGGCAGCGTCTTTGAACTGCGCGACAATATCAGCGCATTCATCCTCAACTGACCGCAAGCCTGTCAGCTCATCAAGTACCTGCACCAGACCCCAACCCTGTTCCTTGTAGGACTCGCGCGGGTTATTTCCAAGGCCTTTGAAGTTGTAGTAATCAATGACCGCAAAAAGACCTTCCGGTGTTTCGAACAATAACTGCAGCAAACCGGTTAACTTCTGCTTTTTCTCAACAGGAAGATCCAGTTCACGCCAGCGCTGCTCAAAGGCCGAAACAATGAACCGGGCCTGGTATAACTTCGTTGCTTCCAACCATGTCCTCAGGCTATTCACTTGAGAGGACGTAGCGGCACTTTCAAATTCGACCTTGCTCTTCCAGGGTGCAGCAAACGGCTCCAGTTCGCCCAACCAGTCCGGCATTTTCAACTCTCCTGGAACCTGCTCACGCAGATAGGAAACCAGGGCTGGAAACTGCTCATCGAAGGGAGCATCGACACCTTCCGGAAACCAAATAAAGTGGCCGATACCCAGGGAGGGGAAATCCTCTCCCTCGTTCCAATGAACCAGGAACTCAGCTTTACCGAGGGCTTCGTTCTGATAAATACGTGAACCTATCCAGTCGAAATCAGTATCACTCAATTCCGGCAGTACAAATGTTTCGGCGGCTGGTATTTTTTGCTTATGCCCCACTTCAATTGAGTAATATATCGCGCGCGCCAGGATAAAACCCGCCAACAGAACAAACGCTGCTATTGCGACCGTTTTACGATTCATTGACAGGCTTCATTCAACAGGGGTCCCTTCACTTTTCCAAACCGACAAGCCACCCTGAACATATCGCCCAAAATGGCACGGGTAGTTTTCAGACTGTTTGATAATACAGATTCTGAGGATGGTTTGCCTGTGCAAAGAAAAACCAGCGCTCCATTAGCAAACCGATATATTGCATCAGGAACGCTGCAACAAGCAGTTCCATTACATGCGAACCCAAACCAAAAGACAACAATAGTAGTGGCAGGGGGAAGGCCAGCACCAGGAAAGCCCACTTGACAGATTTGTATTTACGTTTTGAGGCACCATGAAAATACTCACGGGTATTAAATGAACCACCCATGGCACCCTGGGCTGTTTGTTGTATATCGGTATGGCGAATACCAATGGCAGTCTGAAGTGATGACTTATGCTTCAGCCGTGCGTTGCGATACAGACTGGCGGCACGGGTCAGAAATGCGAGCAAGGTCAAAACAACCGACCAGCCACCAAAAAAACCTGACATTCCAGAGTTTTGCCATGCCGCAAATACGGTCGCGAGAATGAAACCGGATGATCCGCCCAGCAATGTGTAATTGATAACCGTCAAAGGGCTCGCCCACTCCTGTAGCATCTTGAGGCAGGCATAGATCATGCCGGTACAAAGAAACAGGGTAAAACAAAGCAGGGTCGCGACGGCACCCACCAGCAGGGACACATCGACACTAATGTTCTTACTGACTGAAAATAGCACGGGGTTCCAACCAAGGTAGTGAATTAAACCCCAGGCAACAACGCTACCCATAAAGGCCGGAAGCACAATAACTTCACGCGACATCCAAGAGGTCCGCCAGCGGACCGCCGAGCGCCAGGCGCGTTCCGGGCGCCCCAGGTGGAAAAATGAACTCATGAGACCTGCCACCAACAGCACCATAACCAACATACTGCCGATCACATAAAATGACGGACTCTCATCCGGAAGAAGGTTGAGAACCGAGTACAACTGTCCACTATACAGCGCAAGGAACAAACCCTGGCCAGCACCGATAAGGGTGGTGAGAAAGATGATTGAAAATGCGGGATGCATGATGATTATCCTCTACCAGCTTGTGATTTCATCGAAGGTCGGATCATCGTCATCGGGCATCGGCAATTGATGTTCCTTTTTAAGCGGATTATCCGAACGTACCAGTTCATCCTCATGGATGGTGATACTGGCCTTACGGCGTGGTAAGTAGTGATTCGCAGGTTTGGTACCCCACTCGGGCATCAATTGATAACCACCGCTTTCACGTATGGCCGACGAGACTTCTGAATCCGGGTCGCTGATGTCACCGAATATGCGCGCTTCTGCCGGGCAAGCCATTACACAGGCCGGTTTACGCTCGTTTTCGGGTAGCGATTCATCGTAGATCCGATCAACGCACAAGGTACACTTTTTCATGATCTTCTGGTGTTCGTCCAACTCCCGTGCACCATACGGACAAGCCCATGAGCAGTAGTTACAGCCAATACACTTTTCACTGTCGACCAAAACAATGCCATCTGATTCCCGCTTGTAACTTGCACCGGTCGGGCACACGGGCACACAGGGCGGATCTTCGCAATGCAGACAGCTTTTCGGAAAGTGAACAGTCTCAGTCGCAGGGAATTGACCTACTTCAAACGTCTGTACACGGTTGAAAAAAGTACCGGTCGGGTCTTTGGCATATGGGTTCATATCGGCCATATAACCCGCAGTGCCTGAAGTATTCCATTCCTTGCAACTGGTTACGCAGGCATGGCAACCCACACAGACATTCAGGTCGATTACGAGTGCCAGTTGTTTCATGACGCGCCCCTCCTGCCAGCAAAATAGGTCAGCCAGCGACTGGGTTTCCTTTCAATCATCTGTCCCGGAACCGGTCCGATGGTGTCGAATTGCGGCGAACTGACCTGCTCTTCCCCTTCCGCGACCGGGTATATACGCACCTGCACATCAAACCAGCCCGCCTGCCCTGTTACCGGGTCTGAGTTTGACAGATGATCGCCATCAGCAGATGGTGGTAACTCTTCGCTGATCAGGTGGTTGAGCAAAAAGCCCTGTTTTGCCTCGTTGGCATCACCGTCCAGCGCCCAGGCACCTGATGCCTTGCCGATGGCATTCCAGGTCCACACCGTACCGGGCTCAACAGCCTCGGAGTGACGGCACAGGCAACGAACCTTGCCATGCATGGATTCCACCCACATCCAGGCACCATCTTCGATTCCTGCTTCCTTTGCGGTTTTTGTGTTGACGTTCAAGAAATTATAGGTGTGAATCTGCCGTAACCAGGCATTTTGCGAATCCCAGGAGTGATACATGGCCATGGGCCGCTGGGTAATGGCATTAAGCGGGTACTTTTCCAAATCAGATTGCAGTGCTTCCAATGGCTTTTCATAAAATGGCAATGGGTCGAAGTGCTTTTCCACTCGTTTACGCAGGTGGTCAGGTGGCTGTCTACCATCCGTTTTACCTTGCGCCGCCAGGCGGAACTGCTGCAGAACCTCGGAATAGATGTGTATATTAATAGGATCGGTATAACGCAATAAGGCATGGCGCTTGGCCCACTCAAGATAACCCTGGTTCCAGTTGCGCATGTATTGGTAGGATTTTGGCAACTCATAGTGGAAAACACAGTTGTTCTTCTCGTACATTTGCCATTGGTTCGGGTTGGGTTCACCCTTGATGTACTCGTCACCATCCGGCCCCCTCCATCCGGCCAAAAAGCCAATACCGGAACCGGGTGAAGTTTCGTATTTGACTACAAAATCCTTGTAGTTCTGAAATTTGGCACTGCCGTCAGCGTTGGTGAAAGCCGGCAGGTTTAATCGTGAACCCAATTCGACGATAACATCCTGAAATGGACGGCAATCACCGGTTGGTGGTACCACGGGGATACGGACTGAATCCGCCGGACCACTATATTCTGAAATTGGCCGGTCCAGCAGAGACATCGCGTCATGTCGCTCAAGGTAAGTGGTGTCCGGCAATACCAGGTCGGCAAACGCAACGGTTTCAGACTGAAAAGCATCGGCAACAATAATGAAGGGAATCTTGTACTCACCGTTCTCGTCACGATCATTGAGCATCTCACGCACACCGGAGGTATTCATGCTCGAATTCCAGGCTACATTGGCCATGAACAACATCAGGGTGTCGATCTTGTAGGGGTCACCCCTCCAGGCGTTGGTAACAGCGTTTTGCATCATGCCGTGAACCGACAGGGGAAACTCCCATGAAAATGCCTTGTCGATGCGAACCGGACTACCGTCATCATTGACAAAAAGGTCATCGGGGTCAGCAGGCCAGCCAAGCGGCATACCATCGAGTGGAGTATTGGGCTGGACCGCACGCGAATCGTTGGGCGGCTTGGCACAGGGCGGTATGGGGCGTGGGAATGGCGCCTTGTGACGGAAGCCACCGGGCCGGTCTATGGTACCGAGCAGGCTCATCAATATGGACATGGCACGGATGGCATGAAACCCGTTGGAATGTGCTGCCAGGCCACGCATGGCATGGAAAGCCACCGGATTCCCGGTTACCACCTCGTGCTCAACACCCCAGCAATCGGTCCAGGGAATGGGTAACTCGATCTTCTCATCACGAGCCGTGATACCCATTTCGTGGGCCAGCCGAACAATGGTTTCTGCAGGTATTCCGGTTATCCCGGAGGCCCACTCGGCAGTGTACTTCTTGACCCGGTCTACCAATAATTGAAACGAAGGTTTAACCGGTGTGCCGTCTTCAAGCTGGTACTCACCAAGGAAATACGGATCAGCACCCTTTGTATAGTTGGGAACAGCCTTATTTTGTTCACGGTCCCACCACAATTTGTTTTGAGGATCAAAACAGCCTTCGTCATGGGGTATTTCAAAGCGCACAAACATACCGTGCTCTGATGATGATTCATCCATATTGACCAGTTCAGGCGCGTTCGAGTACTGCCTCAGAAACTCACGATCAAACAAACCCTGGCGGATGATTTCATTGGTCAGTGCCAGGAACAATGCGCCATCGGTTCCAGGCTTGATTGGGATCCACTCGTCGGCAATGGCAGAATAACCTGTACGCACCGGGTTGATGGAAATGAACTTACCGCCCTGTCGCTTGAATTTGGAAATTTCCATTTTTAATGGGTTGGAATGGTGATCTTCAGCCGTTCCGATCATCACGAACAGTTTGGCGCGCTCCAGATCAGGTCCCCCAAACTCCCAGAATGAACCGCCGATGGTATAGATCATACCGGCAGCCATATTAACCGAGCAGAAACCACCATGTGCTGCGTAATTCGGTGTACCGTATTGCTTGGCAAATAGGCCGGTCAGCGCCTGCATCTGGTCTCGTCCGGTGAATAGTGCGAGTTTTTTAGGGTCGGTACCGCGCAGGTGAGACATTCGGTCTGTCATGATTTCAAAGGCCTTGTCCCATGAAATCTCCTCGAAGTCATTGGCACCACGATCACTACCGGGCTTACGCAAAAGTGGCCTGGTCAGCCGTGCCGGTGAATACTGTTTCATGATGCCGCTGGAGCCCTTGGCACAGATTACCCCCTTGTTAAGTGGGTGGTCCGGATTCCCCTGGATATATCGGACTTCACCGTCGCGCAATGTAACCCGAATGCCACAGCGGCAGGCACACATATAACAGGTCGTATTTTTGACTTCTATTTGGCTATTTTCGTCGAATTGCTTGGATAGGGGGTCATGTTTCGGCTTTGACATAGCGGCTTACCTGCTGTGCTTGGTCATAGAACATTAAAGTCTACTAATATACACCATTGACCCACCCTTTGGAGAAATCAGTGAGCCTTTGTAGCACGGTTGTGAGACCAGATTCGCAATGCGTTGAGTTGCTCAGACATGGTCTTGGACAAGGGCACAATCCGGTAGATGTTATGTATCAGGTCATCATAGTTAAACTCTCTCCCGTCGGTAAAGGCATCTATCTTTGCGGCTTTTACCATTTGCTCCATTTCGGCTGCTGTCCAACCTGCAACGATCTTTGCCAGGTGATCCATGTCGAACTCTCCGGGATCTCCACCCTGGTTGCGAATATGGATGGAAAGAATGTCAGCACGCGCTTTGGCTTCGGGCAAATCAACAAAGAACAACTGGTCAAAGCGGCCTTTACGGATCATTTCCGGCGGTAATATTTCAATTCTGTTTGCAGTAGCCGCCACAAACACATTGGGCGGTTTCTCCTGCATCCAGGTTAAAAAAGACGAAAAGATCGTCATATTCCCACTGGTCGCGGTGTCGTGTAAGAAACCAAAACTGTTTTCTATTTCATCGATCCACAAAACCACCGGCGCGGCGTTCTCAGCAGCGCGTATGGCGCGCTCCCAGGCGACTTCAGGTGCACCCCAGCCACCCGACATGATCTTGTTCATGTCCAGGCGAATCAGTGGCAGGCCCCATACAGAGGGTATGGTTTTGGCAGCAAGTGACTTTCCGCAACCACTGACACCCATCATCAGGATACCGGCAGGCATCTGTACATTGGCCTCCTGCGCTTCTTTGGTAAACAGTTTCTTACGGGAAACCACCCAGCTTTTGAGCTTGTCAAGACCGCCTATATTGTCGATATCATAGGTTTTGGTGATGACTTCAAGGCAGTTTTCCTTCATCAGCAACTGTGCCTTGGTCCGGTTAATCTCACTCAATGCATCCTCTACATCAAGCACCTCTTCACTTATCAGCTGACGGAATAAATCCCTCGTCTCGTTTGAAGAGAGTCCCTGTGTGGCATATGAAACACGCTCGAGCCACTCCTCGGAAACCCGGGCTTGTACCGGGTACTCGTTGTTCAATCCCCTGATGAGTTCGTGTAATTCCTGTACATCCGGAAGAGGCAGATCAAGCAGCTGGACCTCTTTGTTTAGCCCCGGCGGAATAATAACTGAGGGATGTGACAACACCACGGCGCCGGGTCTTGATGACAGGGTGTCGTAAGCGTCCCGTAGTGCCCGGATCAATGAGGGATTAGTTTCGAACAATCCCGGTAGATCCTTCATCAGGCAGATCGCATCGGTATCTGAATGGATGACAAAAGCCAGGGCCTCTACCGGATCAAGCAGACCTCTTTCCTGACCCGGACCACTGGTAAATCCGAGTGCTGCTGTCCATTGCCAGACCGGACGATCATCTCCGAACAAGGACTGTGAGGCCGCGTACAGCATACGCTCCAGACGCTCTTCCTCCCAGGTTGCTACGTAAAGCAAGGGTGTATCTGAGGTAATAATCCGGGTGATCGTGTCTGAAGGATTCACAGGTTTTTGCATTCTAAGGTTCTCTTCACGCAGGCGTATATGACAGGGTTAAAAATCAATAATAAACAAACGGCTCGACCAACTCATGATCTGCGTCATCAGACAGCTGAAATAATGACATTTATTTACGTCATTCGAGTCATGATCATACGCTTTGCCATGCATCATACCCCATCAGTCCGCCATGCAATGATTGCGTCTTATAAGGGAGCTATTGACCCAGATCATTGTTGCATTCAGGCACCGTGCATATAGTGACGCGCAATTGAAGAGTATGGGCGTCATGAAATTCGCCGCATCACTGATCAGGCATTCAAAAATGGTTTTCGCCGGTACTCCATCCGGTCCATTGTGCGTGAGCACAGAAAGACAAAAATCAAATCTGCAAGAAGGTTGGGTGATAGCCAACCATATCCTTGTTTCCTTCCACGTGGCATTTATATCCTCGGTTCTGGCGATCCCTGAAACTGCAGCGAGTAAGGCTGAGGTATTACGTTTTATATTTATTAGTCCGGAAACCATTATTTCCGCCATTTTTACCTACCTGGTCTTCCACTCAGCTATCTCGCTCCATGAATTGGGTCATTTCCTGGAAGCAGCACGTTTGCGGGCGCTCAGTGACTCAATCCAGGACTCCGTAGAAGCCCGGCTCGCCGCACCCAAAAAGGCGCGCTGGCTCTATCTGCTTAAGCTGTTTATCCGCATACCCTTTGGGCTAGCGGTGGGAATCAAACGTGAAGGACTGAATTACTACCCCGATGCACCTTATAACCTGGCCGTCGCCGCCGCCGGCCCGCGTGCCAGCTTCAAGGTTGCCAGGGTGGCTTTGCCGGTGGCTCTGATCCTGCTGGCGACCGGTCTTCTGCAAGATCAGTCTCTCGCGCTCAACCTCGGTCGCTTATTACTGGGACTGGGTATAGTGACCGGTCTCGATTTTCTGTTGGCAGACCCCGGTAAATACCGTGAATTCCGCCGGCGCGAGCAACGTGCTAGCCAGGCCTCTGCCAGCCTCCCGGAAGCCACCGGCTGGGCCGCTAAAGCCGCTTCTGTGAAAAATCGAATCGTTGAACGCAGCATGCAGGAAGCCACCCATCCACGCCTGGGTACCGTCAGGGCACCCTGGCAATTTCGTAACTGCGGTATGGGTGGACGGCATACTGAGAAGGAATATCCGGAATCGAACATCAGTATGCAGGAAGCCATGTTCCTGATCCTGGGTGCAGTGGATTCACAGGAAGCACAGGAGATGACCGTGCGCCTGCAGAATCGACTCAAGGAAATCCTGGAAAAAGCAGAAGGTTGCCGGGTCATGGGTATTGGGCTTGAAGGCGGGCTTGCTCCTTATGTAGATCGCGGTGACTACGAATTACCCGAACTGCGACTTTGGGCCATGATGAAACAAACCATCAAAGAGTGTGGTTTCCGGCCTGGCATCGATGTAGCTATCGCACTCGACCCTGCCCTGTCCGAATTGGAAATTGCCTACCGGGAAGAATTCGACGTGCCAGACAGTATCGGCATGTACCTGTTCTGGCGTGATCACTCCAAGAAGGTTCTGGACCGTGATGCAGTACTGGCCATCTATGAAAAAGCGATTTTTGACTATGACATTCCAATTTTGTCGATCGAAGACGGTTTTTCCGAAGACGATACGGAAGGCTGGTACAAGTTACTCAATAAACTGGGCGACCGTGTACTTGTTGTGGGTGATGACCTGGTCACGACCAACGACCGAACCATTGAAATAGCTGCCTCAAAGGGGCTGATAAACTCCGTACTGGTGAAGGCAAATCAGATCGGATCCTTATACGAAACACTGCTGGCAGTTCTGGTGACCCTCGGCAAAGACCTTAACCTGATCATATCGCATCGTTCAAAAAGTCCGAATGATGATATGGAGGCGCACATTGCACTGGCAACCAATGCACTGGGTCTCAAAGCAGGTGGTGGCGCCAATACCGAGCGCCTGGTCAAATACCAGGCGGTTACCACCCAGATGGAACGAATCCTGGAGCAGAATGTTCGGGAACCTGATTTACCCGGGTTTGCCATGGTCGAGCGTCTGCGGGCGCGGGAAGAACCGACTAACGCGGGCATTCCCACGGTGGGTGTTGACGTTCAATTGGCCCTGCCAGGTGCAGAACCCGAGAGTCGCGTACGTTTGTCCTTTCACGGAGCCACACCGCTTGGCACCTCATCAGGCACGGGTGAGGCGGTGCACCTGGTTGATGCTGTTTTTGAGCGTGCCGAATACCTGGAAGTAGTTGAAGAAAACCTGAAGTTCCTGCAGGAAGTGGAACCAGGTGTGTTTACTTTCAAACCCGACGTAATACGCTCACAGATCGAATCAACCGGTGACAAGGCCCTGCTGCAATTATTTAAGCGAAGCGGGCGTTATTATGGCAAAGGCTGTCTGAATGCCGTCGATCACGTGCATGAATTTGTCGCACCCTTATTCGAACAAAAAAACGTTGCCGACTGGAGCCTCTTCGATATTGACCGTGCACTCTTAAATCTCGAGTTATCGACTGCAATACGTCGCGGAAAGCACGACAATGATACGGATACCGAAACTGAAATACGCGTAATGCAACGCAAACAAAACCTGGGCATGAACGGAATTCTTTCTGTTTCCCTTGCTATGGCCCGCGGTATCGCTCATGTGCGTGGACAGGAACTCTATGAGTTTTTACGCGAGGAAATGTTGGTTATCATTGAACATTTGGCCGGTGCACATCATGTTGCCATCCGGGGCAGTCGCTATGAAGACTACGTGGCAGCACTGCAGGAAGTCAACACGCTGCTTGAAGCACAAAATTTACCGCTTTATGGAGCCTTGCGAAAATTGACCGGAATTTATAACTGCCAGAATGAGGCCAGCCCCTTGCCTGCACCTTTCATCACAAACCTGACCATTGTCCCTGGCGAAGCAGCTTCATTTGATTCAAAGGAACAAGCGTCTATCAGCAGTCTGAACACCGCCCTGGTGAATGCCTATCTCACTCCTGCAAGCGAACAGGATCACAAGCTTGATCTCAAGATTGCCTTACGCCGCTACCTGGAAACGATGACCCTGCTTGGTCGTCGTTACCGGATGTTCGAGATTGCCAATCACCGGTTCTTTAAGGTAGACAACACCCTGATCATACCCTTCGACGCGCACGGCAGCTTATCAATCTACGCTGTGCGCAGGGATTCGGAAGAGGTCATCAGGCAGGTTCTCCTGCCCCACGGTACATTGATTACCGATGCCCTGATCGCAGAGCTGTCCGGTTTCAAGGGTTCGGTCATCGATCTTGAGCGCGAAATTTATCATTTGCATGTCGATGACATGCCCACCATTCAGGTTGCCCGACTGCGTGACCTGGCTGGTCTGTTAAGACGTCTGAATAATTGTGGCAGTCGACATGAAGCAGTGTATGTTTTGCGATTTCTTGTGGCACGTCTTTGCAGCAGTTCATACCGCGGCATGCCCGGGGCCAAGAACCTTAAGTCCGAAATCATCCGTGTACGCCAGGAGTTGGCTGAGTTTATGAACGGCCCCTTTGCCGAACGTTTACGTCTGCCAACCAGTATCCTGGTACGCAGTATTTCGGGACTCGTGTCTCAGCCGAAACTGATCGATGAAGTCTGGCAGGACACCATCGATCTTTCCGAAGTACACGTGCGCGGCAGTGCGATCACCAATGAGATTCGCAGGAGCACCCACCATGCCATGGGCAAACACACCCTCAAACTGGCACGCGCATACCTTCAATGGCTTGAGACGGGTGAGGCAGAGTTCCCGGAACCTGAACGTGAAATTGCTGGACCCGCAGATGAGGCCGCGCGTTCAAACCCGGTCGTATCGGATCTTGTGAAACGTATCATTTCAAACCTCGAGCAACTCCTGGGAAGTGCACAGTTAGCCAGGCGAATCGACGAATGGCGTGAAACTTATGCAAATGAGCTTCAGCGTTGTGAATCAACCAATACACTGGAAGAAGAGCTTGAGTCACTGGTAAGTAAAGGCATACATGCCAATAACCAGTGGGTGTACCAACATCGCCTGCGCAGCCTGGTAAGCAAGCTACGCGATGGTGAGTGGGGCACCCAGGCCGGTGAGCCGTTTGAGGCGGCATTACAGCGATTACAGGAAGCACGGCCGTCTGATGAATCTTTCGAGCCTGACAAAGCAGAGGAAGAAGCACGCGATGCGGTTAATACCTTCTGCTCAAGTATTCGACATGATTACCAGGACTCCCTTTTCCTGGCCCTTGATGAATTGCTCGGGTTTTATCACGGTGGTAATCAGTTTGATGCCTTTGCACGCAGTTGCAGTCTTCGCCGGGAGCTTGAATCACTGGCCGGCAACGGCGTATTCCCCACCCAGCGTTACCTTTTACACCAGCTTGACTGCATTTTGGAGGAACTGGGGTTCTTCGCACTGAGACACGTTGCCTCGGACTACATGGAAAATGGCATCAGGCTGGCAGAGTGTCTGTCCATCGTCCACCTGTGTGCCGGCAACCTCGATCGCGATGGTCTGTTCTCACGGGAACTATGGGATTTATCTGCCATGTTGGTTAATCCGTCGCGCAGTTCATCCGAGTTACTGGATGTGCTCGAACAAATTCAACGCAACTACCATCGACTTGTTCACCGGGTCAGCAATGCATACGAAGTGATGGCAGAACACCTGGGTTATGGAACTGAGGAAATGCGTGCAGTTTTAGCCAATTTCCAGCGCACCATGCATGACCTGAACAGCCTGGTGCATTTCTCCGACCTGGCACGTACGTTCCTGTCGGAAAGTGACCGGGACAACAGTCAACCGGAAGCGGGCGGCACAGGTGTGGATCCCTGGGATTTCGTCCACTTGTCACACACCTATGACATAAGGCGTCGTGTCGAAAACAGGCAAGCCGCAAGTTTGCAGGCTCGCTACGGCGGTAAGGGTAGTGGCTTGATTTACATCGCATATTTAGGCATTCCTACACGCGACGGTTTTATTATCCCAACCGTCCTGCCACGTCTGGATCTGCACAAGCACGAGCAACAGAAACTCGAACAGGAAGTATTGCAGCATCTTCGAATACTTGAAAAAGATATAGAAACCAACGAGGGCCAAAACCTTGGTCTCGGTAACCCCGATGCGCCCTTGCTGCTCGCGGTTCGAGGCGGCTCGGTATTTTCAATGCCGGGTATGCTGGCAACGATGGTCTTTGTTGGCATGACCGATGCCATCGCTGAGTCCCTGGCACGAGAGGACGATTGGTATGCCTGGGATGCGTACCGGCGCTTCCTTGTGTCTTTTTCCGCAGCGGTCTGGGACCTTGACATAGAGGCGCTTGACCTGGTTGAAAAAGCCAAGCGGCGTCATGGCGTCACGCTCAAGACCGATTTGAGCGGCGGTGAGATGCGTGAGGTGGTTGAAGCCACCAAAGATGCCATTCGACAAGCGGGTCATGCCGAACAACTCGACTCGATACTCAACGATGCTGAGCTTCAGCTACAGACTGCCGTGCGTGCAGTGCATGCATCCTGGGACCGGAACCGAGCAAGGCAATATCGTGCCATTAAACACCTGAGCGAAGGCTGGCATACTGCTGTTATCGTGCAACAAATGGCTTCGGGCAATCGTATCAACCAACAGGAACTTAAACCGGGCATCGACGAGATGGGTATTTCTCTGACCGGTGTTATTCCCAATACGCGCATGAAAACCACCGGCTTCCGGGAGTTCACCGGCGATATCAAGTTCAGTGCATGCGGTGATGACCTGGTGGGTGGCATCACGGCGGCAAAGTCCTTTGAGCCGGTGCAACGATTGCACATCCTGGCGCCCATGCTGGAACGCAAACTCAATCATGCAGGTGCCCGCCTGCGGCGTTACCTGGGTTCGGACGCAGAGATTGAATTCACAGTTGACCGGGGCGTATTGAGTGTCCTGCAAGCACGCAGTGCCCAGATGAATCACCGCTTCAGTCCCAAAACCTTCGATAAACCTGGAACTCCCTCAGGGCGTGGTATCGGTATTAGCGGCACGGCTTTTCGTGGCCGCGTTGCTTTCAATGAAGCTGATGTGGAACGCCTGAGAAACTTGCCGGACGAAGACAACGACGATTCGGATGGTATTTTACTGGTACTGGAGAACCCGGTTCCTGATGAAATTCCCCTGATACTTTCGGTTAATGGCCTATTGGCCGCTCGTGGCGGCTCAACCTCCCATGCGGCGGTCTGCGTACACGGCATTGAAGACCAGCCGTACACTGCGGTATTAGGTGTATCGGAACTTCGGGTGAGTGAAAACGGAGCCACGCTGATGGGGGCTGATGATCAAATTGAACATACCATCTGCACAGGAGATATACTATCCATCCACGGACAGACCGGTGACGTATTCGCAGGTTCACGACGTCTACTCAGCATAAAGCAAAAAAAAGCGACTTAAGCGATCAAACAAACGATTGCATGAATCCGGGCAATATCACACTACAAACCCGGCGTCTGGCACATAATGTCAAATGGCTGTCTCTGCAGGAGTTACTGATACGACTCCTGGGTCTCGCGACCGCCATCTATCTCGCCAGGGTTTTAACTCCCACTGCTTTTGAAGAATTAGGCCTGGCTGTTGCCATGATTGGCATCCTGACAACGCTGGTACAGGCAGGCACCGGATCCCGTGGCACCCGCCTGTCTGCCCTCGACCCCGCATCGATCCCTCAGACCCGCGCAAGCATCACGGGCTTGAGGGTAACCATCACCCTTATTGTGATGGCCGGACTTATCTCATGTGCACCAACACTTTCACAAACATTCTCATTTTCGGCCAACCTGCTCATCCTGTGTTCATTTCTATTGCTTCGCCCTGCCCTGGCCGCGCTGCTCGGTTCTGTCTATATACACGGCGCGCTCTTATTATTGGGCTGGTTGAGCACACCCGCATCGGCCGCTGACTTCCTTGTGGCGCAAAATCTGATGCTGACGATGATCATTTTGTTGCATGTGATCAATAATTCGGCTTTTCCTTCCGCCAGCAGGCTATTGCCCTGGACTCCGCGATGGCATTGAACCTGGTTGCTGACCTGCTACGCTACTACCTGGTGTTGATTATTCCGGGCATCCTGGTTCTCGCCCTTTTTGCAGACCAGATTCTTAACCTGCTGTTTGGAGTTGAATATTCAGATTCCGGACCAGTGCTGATGTTACTGCTCACCGCATTACCATTCCTGGCAGTCAGTGATAGTCTGCAACTGGTGCTCAAGGCAATACCAAAACCAAAAGCTGTGCTGACTGCCCGGATTGTCAGCACCCTGGTACTGCTTGTTATTGCGATCTTATCTGTACCCCGTTATGGTGCCCTTGGTGGAGCAGCAGCGGTGGTTGCCGGTGAGGCAGCAGCAATGGTTTTACTTTTCTGGTTGGTTAAACGCACTCTTGGGGCCATGCCCTGGAATGCCAGGTGTTATGAAGCAATACTCGCAGGTGTTATAACGGCGCTTGTTCTTGTGCTAACCCAAAGCTGGCCGTTATTGTTCAGGCTGCCCTTTGCTGCGATAGTCTATATTCTCTCAGCAGGGTTAATGAAGGCGGTTTCAGCCCATGAACTCGGGTCTGTTCCGCATCTAATTTCAGCGGCGCTTCAAAATGATAAACTGGAATAAGTCAGCTAACAGGTTTCTTTCAGAACCGGGCAAATGGGTTCCATCAAAGTTTGGCTTTCGGCAACCTGATGGGTTCCGGCTTTTGCCGGTCATTTCAAATCAACATGGATTACACGCTTGAACGCTCAAACCAACCAGGCACAACCTCGTGTGTCTGTCATCATTGCCGTTTATAACGGTGGTACAGATCTGGAAAAATGCCTGGCTGCGGTCAGGGCGTCTACCTACCCTCTGTTTGAATGCATCCTGGTCGATGATGCGTCCACTGACGGAATGGTCATTGCTGCTGCAGAACGGCATAACGCAAGGGTTATCCGCCTCGAGGCGCAAGGTGGTCCCGCCAGGGCCCGCAACATCGGTGTGAAAGAAGCCGGCGGAGATATTATTTTATTTACTGACGCAGACGTTTTGCTCCAGCACGACACCATCGCAGTGGCAGTCAACACCTTGCAGACTGACGAGAAGATTGCCGCCGTGATTGGCAGTTATGACGACCAGCCCACACATGCCGCATTTATCTCTCAATACCGAAACCTGTTTCATCACTGGGTTCACCAGACCGGTGCTGACGAGGCATCTACATTCTGGACCGGTTGTGGCGCTATTCGCCGTAGTGTCTTTCTCGAGATGGGCGGTTTCAGCCAGGAATACAGGCAACCCAGTATCGAGGATATCGAATTGGGAATGCGAATGCGCCGCGCAGGATATAGAATCCGTCTGCTCAAGAAAATGTTTGGCAAGCATATGAAACAATGGGGTTTCTGGAACACAGTCCGCACCGATATCCTGATGCGCGGTGTGCCATGGATGCAGTTGGTATTAAGCGACGGAAAAATGACAAATGATCTCAACCTCAATTACAGGTCACGGATCGCCACTGTTTTGGCCGCACTGTTGGCCATGCTTGTACCAGTTCTCTTATTGACAGGGCATGGCGCAGCCCTGCTACCGGTAACGGGTTTTCTATTGACGGCGGCAATCAGTGCCCGACTTTTTGTCCGTCCGGCTATGCAGCATGGCAAAAGCCTGGTCACAATTATACTGGCATTGCTGATACCGTTACTTGCTTACTGGCTTAAGCCGGACATCTTGTCTATGGTTCCAGTGGCACTGCTACTTGCCCTGGTTGCAACACACCAGGGATTCTATCGTTTTGTCGCGAACAAACGCAGTATGGCCTTTGCCATTGCAGTGGTGCCAATGCAGTTCGTGTTTTTCCTGGGTTGTGCAGTTTCAATTCCACTGGCCTTGCTCCGGCATCACCTGGGTGGCAAGCCGGCAACAGCAGATGAGTTTTCAAAGGAAAGTTGATCATGTCACAATACATTAAAAATGCAGCACACAGGAATCCGTCAAGATGAATGGAATTGGTCAAAGCTTCAAAAACCCGCTAAGCCTGATACTGGCGGCGCTCACAACGCTTGCCTTGCTGGGTGCATGGCAGTTTTCAAAGGAGTCACCTGGTGTTGACTACTATGTGGCATGGGTTGCTGCAGACGCGGTTAATAACGACACGCCGCATAAAATTTACGATTCATCATCACGATACATACTGGCCGTTTTATACCGCAATAAAGCAGACGCACAGAAAGACGCACCACGCCAGAAACAGATGGCTGCATACCGCACAGAGTTGCACATGACTGCAACGCCTTTCCTTTATTGGATTACGGGACTACTCACCACCGGTGACTATGAAAGGGATTTGACACTATGGCATTTGCTCTCGCTGGTTTTTGTAACGATTTCCATCCTTGTTATGTGCCGCTTGCTGAAATATTCCCCGGCAACAAGCCTGGCTATCCTGCTTCCGATACTGGTCTGGTTCGCACCTTTGCAATCCGACTTACGTGTGGGAAATGTCAATAGTTTCCAGTTGGGATTAATCGGTCTGATTTTTTGGTTGCAAAGCCGGCAAGCAAACCGTGGATACCTGTTTGCAACTGGACTGGCTATCGGTTTACTGGTGATGTTCAAACCAAATCTTGGGCCAGTGGCCTTGATGTTCGCCGGTGGCTGGCTGGTACGTGGGCAATTTATGCAGTTGGGTGTTTCACTTGCGGGGATGGTCACAGGCGCTCTCACAGCCGTGCTGACTTCGTCCATATGGGTAGGCAGTGCAACGGTGTGGCCCGACTGGTTAAAGTTCATTCAACTGGTCGTGGGGCACTCCTTTGGGCAAAAAAGCGGCAACTACGCATCGGTATCTCAAATTTCCAGTAGTATTAGTCCGCTAGTTTCCAGTAGTATTAGTCCGCTAGGCCAGCTATCTACTGCAATCATTTTGAGTCTTTTATGTCTTGCTTGTTTCTGGTGGGGGCGCAGAAGAGTCAACGCCTCAGCTTCTGAACTGGATGATAAAAACCGGCTGTTCGTGGAGAACTCACTTCTCATCGCAACCGGCTGTATCATCACCATGCTGGCGTCAACACTGGTCTGGCTTCACTATTACCTCCTGATAATTCCCATGCTAATCGTTGCGTTACGTCCATGGCAGGAAGCAGGTCCGATGAAATTCGTGCCTTTAATGATGCTGCGCGTATTACCCGTGGTGGCGATGGTTATTCTGATGGAAACGGCACTGCCGGTGATTTTCGGTAGTGACGCCAAGAGTTTCCGCAGTGTGGCTACCACGGTAAGCGTGGTAACACTGTTGGTTGTTGGACTTTGGCAGTTTGCCTACGGAATCACGGGTCAGGTTGATCCGGAACTTGACGAGGCACCTGCCGCTCACTGAAAGCCAGCGTCCGGTCCTCACCTATCTCGTGGTATTCGGCGTCCTCATTAACACGCCAGATATCCCATAGCTGTTCACCGGCGATGATGTTCTCAGCAGCGAGCAAAGCTGTCATCATGGCGTGATCCTGATTGTTGTACTTGTGCATACCATTGCGACCCACCAGGTGGAGTCCCGGTCTGTTTTTGTCCAGCCAACTTCTAAATAACGCCACCCGCTCTTCGTAGTTCTCGTCGTAAACGGGGTAAGCACGCGGTTGCCTGATTACCGTGCCGTCAATCACGTGACCCGGTGTCACCAGGCCTAGCTGTATCAGTTCCTCATCCGCCAGACGGATAAGATCTTCATCTTTTGAATCCCATAAGCCATCACCTTTGAAACAGAAATACTCCAGACCGAGGCAGTTCAGATCCGGATCGGGAACCAGATGCGGAGACCAGGATTTAAAGTTCTGAATTCGACCCACTTTGACTTCCGGGTCATGGATATAAATCCAGTTGTCATCGAAGCAATCAACGTCTTTCACAATGATTGCTACGGTCACGAAATCACGGTAACGGAGCATTCGTCCCGCTGTCATAATAGCTTCAGGAGGCTTGGGCTCAATGCATTCAACCAGCTCTGAAATCGCAGCAGATGATATGACATCGTCAGCGACGAAATCGTGCCGGGCTCCCTCCGGATCAACCGCAGACACTGTCCATTCGCCGGTTTCAATGTCCCTGGAAAGACTATCGACCGACATACCCATAATCACTTTGCCACCCCGTTGCTCCACTTTTTCGGCAGCTGCCTCCCACATCTGGCCCGGACCCAATCGTGGATACCTGAAACTTTCGATAAGGGATTTTGGTGACCCGCCTTTCTTACGGAGCCCGGATGGAGCCAGGGCCTGCCAGACTGCCGTACCGAGGGACAGGCCCTTGATCCTCTGTGCGGCCCAGTCAGCCGAAATTTCCTTGCACTTGAGACCCCAGACCTTCTCTGTGTAACTCTCGAAGAAAATACTGAATAAACGATGCCCAAACTGGTTTGTCACCCAGTCTTCAAAAGTCTGGGGGTCACGGTTGGGAAACACCTTGGCCTTGAAGTAGGACAACATACACCTGACAGATTCAAAAATTCCAAGCCCTGCCAGCGCGTTTAATGGCCTCAACGGATAATCAAACAACTTGTGATGATAGAAAATACGTGACTTTCGTTGCCGCGTAAGCAGTTGATCACCCAGAATTTCTTCCCATAGATTCTCGATTTCCTTGGAGCGGGAAAAGAAACGATGGCCACCGACATCGAAACGAAACCCCTTGTAGGTCTCTGTACGCGAAATACCGCCTATAAGCTCCGGATCACGTTCCAGAACAGTAACATCTGCCCCTTCAGCCGAAAGACGATACGCGGCAGTGAGACCTGCAGGGCCCGCACCAATACAGATAACGCGGGGTAGTTTCTTGGATTGTGTCATTAATCGCTCTCAGTAATCAGCATCAGGTAATGATGTTTAAAACGGTTAGTTCTTTTTTCGCCATTTTCAGCATGAATACATGCGCATTCACATTTTAGGTAGGGGGCTTATGCTACGGCAAAACAGATCATTTCGACAGTGTTTATCAATGCTCACGTCCTTAACAAGAACTAGCACAAGCTTCGCAGATGGCAAGTAGTGCTTATCCGCTTGCAAGGTCCGCCAAGGCTTTGCAGTACCTGTTTGCAGGACCCGCTGTGAATACATCCATGTACGCTCTTCCTCGACGTCCTGTCTCGTAAGGTCCTGCAAACAGGTACTGCACATCCTCGGCTAAGCGGGCATTCAAACACTAATGGTTTCAGTTAGACGAGCACGGCGCTCTGTAGAAGCTGGGGCGGGTAATTTTAGAAAGGAGAATCAGCAGTTGAACCATCCTGCTCCGACGGTTCAGGTAGAATATCTGCAGACAAAACCGGAGTAATGCCGTGAATGACTTAACACCCATCCAGGTTCGGGTACTGGGCTGCCTTATGGAAAAGAAGGAAACCACCCCCGATCAATACCCGCTGACCCTGAATGCGCTTCGAAATGCCTGCAATCAGAAGACCTCACGCTACCCGGTGGTTAGTTACAGTGAGGGCGAGGTGGGTCATACACTGCGTGAGCTTGAGGCTCTGGACCTGGTGCGCGAAGAATGGGGTGCACGGGTTCCGAAATACCAGCACCTTGCCAATAAGGCCTTGAACCTGCACAGCCAGGGAATTGCCCTGCTGGCGACCTTGATGTTACGTGGCCCGCAAACATTGAATGAATTAAAGATCAATTCACATCGCTTATTTGATTTTGATGATCTCGATGATGTTCAGTTTGCCCTTGGTCACCTGATCGAACGCGAACCGTCAATGGTTGCCTCCCTGCCCCGTCAGCCCGGTCAGAAAGAAGGCCGTTTCGCGCATCTGCTGAGTGGTGAACCCGACATTCCTGTACCCGTCAGATCAAGCTCATCGGCAGTTGTATCACCGGGACTGGAAGCCAGGGTAACGGAACTGGAAGCACAGCTTGAGCACCTGCAAACCCGCCTGAAAGCTATCGAAGACGGCATGACTGGGGAAGAAGAAAGTTTCGCCTAGAGCAAATATGGAATCAGGGCACGGCGCTCTGCAGGGTAGTCTTTAAAAGTCTCCCGGTACCAGCGGTGATGTGCGATTGCCCGTGGCACCAGGTTTGCCATGGTCCAGACGGCAAACACCCAGCCTGCGAGTGACCATGTTGCAATAGCCCAACCAGTCCATTGAATTATTTCACCCAGGTAATTCGGACAGGACACCCAACGATAGGCCGCACCGTAGGGAACCTGGTAAGTACCGGTTTCACTCTTGGCACTACTCAAACGCGCCAACTGACGGTCCGAAACCTTGTTCAGGGCCATACCGGCAAAGAACACCAGCACACCGGTCAGAAATTGCGGACTGCTCAGCCATACATCGCTGTACTTATCACCCTGGCTGGCAATCGACCAGGCATTGAGATATGCGTTTGTCGTATTGAATACCAATGCCATTACCAGTATCAGCCAGGGCATTTTTTTGTCTTTTTTCAGGGTCCAGGGATAAATAAATACGCGGTGACAGTAATGCAGCTGCCACATTAGAAGTAATAGTACTGCGGTGGTATCCCACTTAGCGTAAAAAATCATGATCGCGCCAAATACCAATACGGCCGGGGACTCCATAACAAACCAGCCAATCCGGTTATCCAGTAACGGACCCCAACCCTGGCGGATGTGTCTCCCGTATGGTGCCTTTATAAATAGAAGCAACAGAAAGACCGGCACGGCAATAGCCAGTGTCCCGAAGGCAACCATTTCAAACGACTTATTCAGAATTTGTTCCATATTTAAATCAATATTTTACTTTAATTAAATATTATATATCATTGTTTTATATTGTTATAAAACTCCAGAACGTCTCGCATAGACGCACGAAAAGTTCGTGGTTGATAAGCTAACTCTCTACTTGCCCTGGCATGACTCATGACCTTGTTTGTCGTCAGTGCCGCCAGGGAATCACGGGTATAAAGCGGAGCCTGGCCGGACAGGCGTGCCCAGCCCGCCATCAACGGCGCAAACAAAGCTGCCACCCGGTTGGGAATGGATAGCCTGGGCGCAGCGATCCCGGTCAGCTCTGCGATAAGCCTAGCAACCTCAGACACGCTGAGGTAATGCCCCGAGAGGATATAACGATCACTGTCTGCGCCTTTCTCCGCCGCCTCAACCGCACCCCAGGCTACATCACGTGCATCAACCCAGTTAAAACCGCCGGATACCATGGCCGGTAAACGGCCATGAGCCATTTTGATGATTGCCTGACCGAACAGAGAACCGTGGTAATCATTCGGGCCCAGCACCGCGGTTGGATAAATAATTCTGGTTCCCAGGGCTTTACAGCTATTTTCCCTTACCAACCTCTCTGCAGCGGCCTTTGAAAAGTCATAATCGCCTCCATGACCGTTCCGTTCACCCAACAAGGGGTTCTCCTCGGTAACAGGACGATCCATTGGCTCCAGTTCGAGTGCATGGATGCTCGAAAAATAGACAAGGGTTGAAACACCCTCTGACCGGCAGGCCTCGAGGACATTTCGGGTGCCCTCGATATTAACCTGTTCAAGCTTTTCATTGTCGCCGGATTGAATCGATATATAGGCGGCCAGATGGTAAACCTGCTCAACACCCCTGAATGCCTTGCAAAGACTTTGTTGATCCAGGACATTTCCGTCGACTCTGACCACATCAAGCCCTTCGAGAGCCAAGCTGGTTTGTCTTATCAGGGTTACTACTTCATAACCCCGCCCAATTAGCTCTCTGACCAGGTTTGCACCAATATGACCGGAAGCACCGGTTACCGCCACTTTTTTCATCAAACACCAATGCTTGAAATGTTTTCACGCCCATGTCGTGGACGAAACAAATACAGACCGCTTTTTCCTACGCTGAAATGGACTCCAACCCAAGCTTCTGCCGTTCGCGGTTCAGATGCTCGATCATACGTGACTGCATCGCCTCGTATTCCGGATTCCCATCCAGTTCCTGAAAAAAAGGCAACTCCCTGCTGATCTTTGTTGATGTGATCAATCCGCGATCAATTGCCTCGGACAGGAGACTTAGAGCCTGATCGTGTTCACCTTTCATCGCATGGTAGGAGGCCAGCGTCACCAGGAATTGTTGACCACGCACACCCTGGGCCTGCGATTGCTTCATGGCCGTTCCGAGCATTGCCATGGCCGCTTCAAAACGGTCCTGGTTACCAATTCTGCTATAGGCCAATGCAATATGAGCCATTTCACGGTAGCCAAGAATCCCAGGCGGTACTTCCTGCTGGAAAGCAGAAAGATCGGGCCAGCGACCTTCGAGATATTCAACCAGCAAATCCGATTGGTCACTGGCATTCAAGAAGAAGAATAGCTCCCCTACGTTCCCGTTCGCAGCCTTTTGCTGTGCCACCATCATGGCTTCTTCATTGCGGCCAAGGTTTAAAAGGGCTGCGACTATAAAACCGGACCAGTGATCATCAAATATCTGCTCATACTGATGGGTGAGATAGTTTCCCCAGTTAACACCCACTTTATAAATCCTGTCGTTTGGTTGCTTATCCAACCCCAGCTGCATACGTTGCAGGCCGTCTGCTGCGAAACCCTCCTCAAAGTCTATCCATGCCCGGTTTCCCTCAAGTTGCACTGTGCCTTCAAAGAAAGGCTCGAGCCTGTCCAGGAAAGCACGAGCTTCGTCAGTCCTGTCCATTTGCGTCATCTGGTAAACGCGATTGCCTATGGCTGGTTTATACAGCGGATCGCGTTCGGCGATAGAATCCAACAGTGCCATGCTTTCAGTGGCTCGGTTCACCTCCCAGTAATTGAGTACAAGCCAGTTAGCTGCGTTTACCATGCTGGGGTTGATGGACAGCGCTTTCTCCAGGACTTCTACGCCTTTGGCCGGGCGTGAGGGTGGACCGTTATAATACAAACCCATACCGGCCCACGCTTCGGCCAGGTCCTCATCCAGTGACAATGCCTTATCCAGGTAGAGTTTTGATTGTACCTGCGCCTGCTCGTTAGGAATTTTCCCATAACTGGTATCAGATAAAAGTAACGTCACAATGCCACGCTGTGCGTAGGCGGGCGCATACTCAGGATCAATGGCAATGGCCTTATCCAGTAATTCAGCCGCCGAATCCAGCGTTAGCTCCTGTCGTTCATACATACGCTGCTTGGCCAGCAGATAAAGATCATAGACCTCCGAGTCGGTTCGAATGCTGCTGACAACCTGGACCTTTCCATCAAGCAAAGCCGCTTTCAGTTCTTGCAGAATGGATGTGGCAATCTCGTCCTGAATAGCGAAAACATCAATCAGCTCCCGATCATAGGTATCCGACCAAAGATGAAAACCGTCGTCCACCTTGACCAGTTGCGCGGTAATACGAACCTTGCCACCGGCCTTGCGCACTGAACCCTCCAGAATATGGCTAACACCCAGGGTCTCACCAATTTGTCTCAGATCCTGGTTTTGCCCTTTGAAAGCAAAGGACGAGGTACGTCCGGCGACCTTCAGTTCCTTCACTTTGGCCAGTGCGTTAAGAATTTCCTCTGAAATTCCATCGGAGAAATACTCGTTGCCGGCATCATCGCTCATGTTGACAAAAGGTAATACGGCGATGGATTTGTCATCTTCGACTGGCAGTATTTCGCTGGCAGCCTGCTCGGAGACTGCCAGAGTTGTTGCCTCAACCAATGCCGTGTCGCGATCGGCTGAAAGTACAAACTTGTCGTAGGCAAAATAAGCGAGTGCCATTGCCATGACAGCGGTAATCACCACGTTGAGTTTCTTTCCGGTATCCGGGGTAATCGATTGTGAGCGGTCCACTTCGTGTTCGCGTTTGATTCCCTCGGGTGTCATTTCGAAGGCCCAGGCAAAAAACAGTGCGAAGGGCAATCCGATAGCCAACAGGACCAACACGGATTTTATAGCCCATGCTGGTGTGCCAAAACTTTCAAATACCAACTGCAATACCTGGGCAACCAACCAGGCAACCACGATGTAGGCAATACCTACCCTGAAGACATTTCGACGTTTTAGTTCGTTGAATAATGACAAGTGTTGGCTTCTTTTTGTCCGCTATTGCTTTTAAGCATAGTTGCTATGCCGGCAAATGCCAAAAGGAATCATTGAATCAACCCGGTGATGACAAAAACTACCTGTTAGTTTGACCTTACTAAGACCCATTAGAAATCGCATATCACGAAACATGTATAGTAAGATTTAGTCAGTCGGCTAAATGGAACCAACACAGCCATGAAGAAAAAACTTTTATGCTCATTCCTGCTATCACTGGCCCTGTCTCTGCTGACCAGCCCCGTGCTTTCCAAAGAACCCGACCCGGAAGAATCAATGGATGGCCTGGAGCTCGTTACCAAGAAATGGCGTACCAGGTTCTATATGGATACCAGCACGGACTGGAGTACTTTTACGAAGATTCAACTTGAAAAAGCCACGGTGGAGTTTAGAAAACACTGGGTCCGCGACCAGAAATTTCGCAGCAACAACCGTCCCACGGAAAAAGAACTGAATCGCATCAAGACGGATCTGTCAGAACTTCTTGACGAGGTATTTAAACAGGAACTTTTCGCGAGCAATACCTTTGTGATGAGTGAAACCGGCGGTGAGAATGTTATGCGCATCACACCCAGAATCGTCGATCTCGACATCATTGCACCAGACCGTATGCGTGACCATATTGGCTATTCCATAACCGACTCAAAGGGGCGTATGACGCTCGAACTTGACATCCATGACTCAGCTAGCGGTAAGCTGCTCGCCCGGATGATTGACACCAGGGAAGACCCGCAACGTGACTACTGGGAGAGAACTACCAGTATTGACAATAAACGGGCAGCACGCTTTATCCTGATTCGCTGGTCAAGTGACTTGCGTGAATGGTTAGTTGAGGCCCGGCAAACTAGCCCGAAGTAATCTCCGGCCTCAGGCTTCGTCACAGGCAATCGCTTCCAGGAATATGCTGCCATGACGCTCCAGTTTGACCTGACCCACGCCGTTGATCTCGAGAAACTCCTCTTCAGTTGAAGGCCGTTCGCTGCTCATCTCCACCAGTGCAACATCACCAAAGATCACATAGGGTGGCACACCCTGTTCCTCGGCCAGTTGTTTGCGAATCTCCCGCAGCGTTTCAAATAAGCGCAGATCGTCTTCGCTGAGCTCTGCGATTGGACCGGTTTTCCTTTTCTTCTTTTTAAGCTTCTCCTGAACCCTGGGCCGTGCCAACTCCAGCGTCTCTTGCGCACGCAGCAAACTCGATGCCTTCGATGTGAGTTTGAGCACCGAAAAACTTGCAATATCCTGGATCAGGTAACCGCGGTGGATCAACTGGCGTATGATCGATGACCATTCGGTTGCGCTGTACTCGCCACCGATATCATAGGTCGAGAGTCGCTCGTGATTGAATTTGCGTATACGTTCGTTATCCGCCCCGCGCAGCACATCCACAACATGCTTAACGCCAAAACTCTGACCCACACGATAAACACAGGACAAGACCTTGCGGGCCGCCTCGGTAGCATCGTACCTTTCCGGTGGGTCCAAACAGATGTCACAGTTACCGCAATCCACTTCCATCTGCTCGCCGAGGTAACCTAACAACACACGTCGACGACAGGTCAGGCTCTCTGCGAAACCCACCATTGAATTTAGTTTGTGTGACTCTATGCGACGCTGGTTTTCGTTAGCGTTCTGATCCAGGTGATAACGCGCCATGGCCACATCCTGGGTACCGAATAACAGTAGCGCTTCCGCTGCTAGGCCATCACGACCGGCGCGTCCCGTCTCCTGGTAGTAACCCTCCATATGCCGTGGCAGATCGTAGTGCACGACAAAACGTACATTCGGTTTATCTATACCCATTCCGAAGGCCACGGTTGCAACTACAATCGATACATCATCACGAATAAACTGTTCCTGTACATCCCTCCGTACCTGAGGGGAAAGTCCTGCGTGGTAGGCGGCGGCCGAATAACCCCGGTCGCTAAGGGCACCGGCGATCTCTTCTACCCGCTTGCGCGAGAGCGCGTAGACAATTCCCGAGCTATCAGGGTGCCTGCTGAGAAAACGGTTCAACTGCCCCTGGGGTCGGTGCTTTTCGAGAACGGAGTAGCGGATATTTGGACGATCGAAACTGGTAGTAAACAAACGCGCCTGGTGCAAACCCAGCACATTGACGATGTCGTCGCGGGTCTGGGGATCAGCGGTTGCCGTCAACGCAATAAAGGGCACTTCGGGAAAATGCTGCCGCAGCTCGCCCAGTGCTGCGTATTCCGGGCGGAAGTCGTGTCCCCACTGTGAAACACAATGGGCTTCATCTATGGCAATCAGCGCCAACGGAACATGCTCCAGACTACTGATAAAGCCGGCGCGCATCATTCGTTCAGGCGCCACGTAAAGCAGATCAAGTTCACCATTATGAAGCCTGGAAAGCACCAACCTCGCCTCTTCGGCATCCAGGTTGGAATTATACATTGCAGCCCTGATACCATTGGCCTGCAAAGCATCTACCTGGTCTTTCATCAAGGAGATCAGAGGTGAAACTACGATACCGAGACCAGTCCGGTGCAGCGCTGGCAACTGGTAGCAAAGTGATTTACCGCCACCCGTCGGCATCAATACAAAAGCATCATCGCCGGCCAGCACCTGCTCAATAATATCCTGCTGAAAAGGCCGGAAATCGTGCAGTCCGAAAACCTGCTGAAGGGTATCGTGGATGGAGTTCATTGGGTTATCTTTTATCTCGAATACGGATAGCTGTTGCTGAACAGCGGCCATCATACATGTCCACGGGTCATTCGGCCCAGGCAATTTTCATCTATTTCCATTGACTCAGGCTAAACAGCCTGGCCAGTAAATAATATCAGCATCAAGCCATCCAGCGCGTAGGAAAAACACTCTTTGAAGCGCTATTGATCCTCGTCATTTAGCCTTTCCAAAATCCCCTGTAAGGTGGCGGTGGATGTAGATTTACCACCTCTGTCAATGGGATAAAGCATGAATATTGAGCACGAGTACACAAAAAAAATACTGAACGCCTTCGAACAGATCAGCCAGGTCCCCCGGCCTTCTAAGAAAGAAGAAAAGATCGTTGCATGGTTGTTGAACTGGGCCGCTGAGAATGGACTGGAAACACGCACGGATGAAGCACTTAATGTCCTGATAAAAGTACCCGCATCAGCCGGCTTTGAAAACTCCCAGACCCTGGTTTTGCAGGGTCACATGGATATGGTCTGCGAAAAGGCCAAGGGTTTCAGCCACGATTTTGACAATGACCCAATCGAACTCATCTATACCGATGACGGCTGGCTTACAGCCAACCAGACGACACTGGGCGCCGACAACGGAATAGCCATAGCCATGGCGATGGTGGCTGCCACAGACAGCAGAGTGGACCACCCTGCCCTTGAATTGTTATTCACTACCGATGAGGAGACTGGCCTTACCGGTGCAACATCGTTGAAACCCGGATTCATCCAGGGTAAGCAACTGCTCAACATCGACTCCGAGGATGAAGGGGTCTTTACCGTTGGCTGCGCCGGTGGAGAGGATGCCTGCATACGCCTACCCTTTATCACCGATAAACGCCCGGAGGGCTACACTGGCTTCAAGCTCGTAGGTGGAGGAATGTCCGGTGGCCATTCCGGAATCGATATCATTGAGGAACGGGCCAATGCAATCAAGCTCCTGTTCAGGTGCATTCACCAGATTTCAGTAAAAACCGATGTACGCATCTCCTCGGTCAGCGGTGGTACCGCGCGCAATGCCATCCCCCGGGATGCAGAAGCTGTTTTACTGATCCCGGCAAGCGATGCAGAAACGGCAATGGCTTGTATCGAACAACTGGACAAGAAATTGAAGTCGGAGTACCGCAAGACAGATCCAAACCTCAGTTATAGTATGACTCCTGTCAGTGGGGAGTTTAGTGCTGCAAGTGCCAACACGACCCGACGTACCATTGACACGATCTTTAGCTATCCCGACGGCGTCACAGCCATGTCCAAGGACATTGAAGGGCTGGTTGAAACCTCAAACAACCTGGCCACTGTCAAGCTGGAAGATGACAAACTGGTGATTCTCTCCAATCAGCGTAGTTCCAATATGGACAGCCTGGCACTGCTCTGTGACCGTATATTGTCCGTTGCCCGCCTGGCAGGCGCAGAGGGCGAGACCAATGGCGGTTATCCTTCCTGGCAGCCCAATATGGAATCCCGACTACTTGCACGTTGTCTGGACGTTTTCGAAGCGCGTTTTGGCAAAAAACCGGTAGTCGAGGCGATCCACGCCGGACTCGAATGCGGCATAATCGGATCAAAGTATGATGGTATGGACATGATCTCCTTCGGCCCCACCATCAAGAACCCCCACTCACCCGATGAAAAAATTGACATTGAATCCATTGGCAAGACCTGGGATTTCATGGTGGCCCTGTTCGAGTCATACAAATAGAAGAATTTCAGACAACCGATCCGGTACAAACCGGGTCGGTTCCTTGTCACTGTTTCCCCGGTAAAAGTCCGTGCCCTGCATAAGGGCCCTGGCAAACGGACAGCCTAACTTTTATCCTCAAATGAACTGGAGAATAGCAAGTCCCGGATTAGTATCCGGTAGACTTTGCCATCATTACGATCAGCGATATACAGGTTTCCCTGCTCGTCTTCACCAAAACTGGTCAGTCTTTCCGGGTCACTGAGCCGTGTCGGGTAGACCGCACCGTTATCAGGCACATAACCACCGAAGTCGATGGTTTCAATGAGAGACATTGCGGCCACGTGCCTGGCTGCCAGCGATATCCAGCTCACCACAAATCGTGACTTTTACTTTCAGCGCATCTTTGATTGCTTTCGTTCAAGGCTGGCTGGATGACCCCGCCTCCAACCATGGTTGGATACTACTTGGTGATGAAGTATTCATGCAGAATGCAAGCAGAATTCTGAGTCGGGAGCATACCGGGCCCGGGAACCCGCTTTTAATCCTGGAGTTTACCCCGCCACCGCCAACTGCTGTTCCTGTAATGACCACTACCGGTTTATTGGTATTGTTAATTTTCTTGCTATATTTGAGCGGTCTTTACTTACGCAAGCACCCCAAAAAAATAAGAAAACTTTACGGCACGTACATACCTTAAAGGTTAATGATTCACTGGTTTGATCGACGACAGTCCGCCGGAATCACATCAAGGTAATTTTCAGACCACCCGATCCTAGCTGTAGCGCCACAAAGTACTTTGAAAATATTTTGCAGGTTTTCATATTAATCAAAACTCCATTCTCATTATGGGAGGTCGTTAACTTTTACCGGTTACTTCAAACTTTTTACATTGAGCTAAATCCAGCAATCCAATTTGATTGAACACTGCTTAATTGAAACGACGGGCATGAAAAGCGGACCTTGTACCTGTGGACGTACCATGCGCTTTAAGGCCGTGCGAGTTCCGCCAACAGTTGCTGGTATTCCGGATCTTCCCGCAACAGATCCCGCGCACTTTTGATCAACGCCTCAACCTGCTCGTCCGTCAGGTTGAAGGACGTAGGAATCTTGTTCAAAAACAGCTTCAATTGCGGTTGTGCAACCTGCTTGAAACTGACTTCAATAAAGTAAGATTTCACCTCATGCTCGGGAGTAGAAATGTTTGCAGTCCATTCTTCGAGACTGTCTCTGACCTCGTCTACGGTGGCCGCGTTATAGCGATGAAGTTGGACATCCGTCATTGCGTTCATAGAAGCAAGCATTGAAGGTTGCTTGGCGCTGGCATCCATTTCTGATCGCTTTTCAGTGGATGCATTAACCGAAAGGACCACCACATGACGTGGTATTTTTCTCTGCGTTTTATGGATTAACTGGCCGGGACCGCCTGTAACGTTGACGACGTCGGTCATGGCGCGCAAACCCATGTTATCGGTAATTCCACCGTCAACAAAGTGAATGAATTTGCGGCTTTCCTTATCAGAGTAAGACTCCAGACCTTCCAGGGTTTCATACAGCACATCGCTGTGCTTTGCCATCTCAAGCGTTTGGGCTGACGGCTTAAACTTAGGACAGCCTGAATAGTTTTCGATAACAACCGGATTGAAAACCACAGGTACTGCCGATGATGCCGTTACAGCAGAGGCCACCGGAAAATCACGAATATCAGAACACAACAGATTGAAGTAATCCTGGATAAATGAAAACCGAATACCATAAGCCAGATCAGAGGCGTTGATGATAATCATGGGACGGCCTGGCTGCATCATGTCTTTGAAGGTTGCGTCGTGAAACAGAATCTTATTGTAATATTCAGCAGACCGCTCGGTACGCCCTTTGCGGGTGAACCAGTGAACCGGATTTAGTGCACTCTTTGTGAGATGCCCTTCAACATCCCTACGCAGGAACTCATCCTCAAAATCATTAAAGATCCTGTCACCATAAAGCCCGTAATAGGCTGAAGTGAAACTACCCCCGGATACCGAACTGATGTGAGTAACCTCATCAAGCAACCGTGACTCTCGACCCTCGATAACAATATTTGTATCGCGCAACTCTTCAAGTACACCATAGGCCATGGCCGCCGCACGCGTCCCACCACCGGAGAAGGCCACGATAAAGACAAAATCGGCCGCTTCTTCGGACTGCGCCCAGGTTGTCAGGGAATAAGGTTGTCCCGCGTTAACATCAACACCTGGTTCATTGTGAATAACACCATAGGAAGAGCAACCGACGATCAGCAATAAAAGGAAACTGCTACAAAGTACGCGTATCCAGCAAATATGTAACAGAGCTTTGCCCCTCGGTTCACTAATGGATCGTTTTAGTCGAAATTCTTTCAAAGCAACCATGATATTTTAGCCCCATAGGTTTTATTAACCCGTGAACATGCAATTCAGCTGACAGACATTAAACCACAACGCTTTCAAATCTTTACAAGCTTCTTTGCCACTTTAGGTAAAGCCACATCTGTCCGTTCTTTTTCCGAGCCAACACCAGTGCCATACCGACGTTGACTGATTGTAAATTTTATCTGAAAGCGGCATGTATTACCGGACTTTCCGAAAAGAGTAAGGATTGATAATTGTCGGAGTTACAATCGATAAACATACAAACTAAAATGTTCCAATATGTAACGTAAGTTCACTATTTGAACTCTGATCAGAAAAAAAATGAAATAAAACATCCAAATCACCATGAAGTGGATCATTAATAGTAGTACACACTGATTCACAGGAGAGAGTAATGCAAAGTTTTAGTCTGGGTGCAGGTCTGGCATCACTGGCATTTTGGGGTTTCATTGCTTCAGTCGTCGTTGCGGGAATCTGGTTTGACATACGTAAACGAGAAGCCCAACACGAGACCGTACGCCGCATCATTGAAAGCGGTAAGCCGATTGACGAGGAGTTGATGGACAAATTGCTGTCAATGGGTAGCGGCAAAAGCGACCGGCTTGACCGGAACTTCAAGATCACTGGACTGATCATGCTTCCCACTGCCGTTGGTCTTGCAATCTTTGGTCTGATCATGGGAACTCAATTTCCGCAATCACAACTTCCACTTTTGGGCGCGGCCGCGCTGGTGGGGTGTATCGGTCTTGGTTTCCTGGTAACCGCAAATATTGCCAAACGGTGGTATGCCAGCGACCATGAAGCTACGAACAATTTAATCTAGGGAATCGTTTTTGTGCAAAAAGCACAAGATTACTACCCGGATTGTCCCGAGGCGTTTCTGATCAGCCTGGCACGAACGGGTGACCGCAAGGCATTTGCTGAACTCGTGCAACGCCGGCAATCCCAGGTGCGTAACCTGATGAGACGCTGCTGTAATGATTACACCCTGGCGGACGATCTGACCCAACAGGTATTTCTGAAAGTTTGGCTGAGCATACGGAAACTGAGAAAAGCCAGTGCATTTGGCGGGTGGTTGAAACGCGTTGCGGTCACCGTTTGGCTCCAGCACATCCGTAAAAAAGATGCACTTGGAGAAGCCGGTGAAATGTCCGGGTCAGAACTGGCGAAAAGCGATACGACCGGCATGATCCTCGACCTGGATCGTGCTCTCGTGAAGCTGCCAAACCCGGTTAGATTGTGTGTGGTGCTTTCATACAACGAAGGCATGAGTCACAGGGAAGTTGCGGAACTTACCGGTTTGCCGCTGGGGACCGTCAAAACCCACATTAGAAATGGAGCCCACCAGCTACAGGAACTCCTGTCAGCTTACGGTGACCCCTCTGAGGCAGAAAGCTCATGATCACCAACAATCAGGATCAAATATTGCAATCCGCATTCGCCGAGGCCCGGCAGGACCTGGATGACAAGGCACTCACGGCCAGCATCATTGCAAAAACGCGCAAACTTTTTTACCTGCTTGCTGGTGGTGCTGTTGCAGTTGCGATTCTCCTGCTTACAGGTACCTGGTTGATATTCGGTTTGCCACTGCTTGAGTTTGCCGTTCTGATCTCTCAATTCATGACCATGGCATTATTTGATCTGGGCGAAGGCTGGCTGGCACTGGCACTGATGCCGATTAACAATATCGCGAGCCTGGTGGTGATATCTGCAAAAGCCATACACCTGGGATGGAAAAAGCTCATCGGTGGCTCTTTTACACATTAGCTCCGTTTACTTTTCAAACTTGGTGATAAACAGATCGTCACCTCCCAATGATCTAACTTGATCCAAGTTGTCAGAAAACTTCAAGTTGCCGGAAAAGTGCCCACCCATCAAATAATTATTGTAGTTATCTAACAGCACTGAACTTACCAACTCAGTAATAGAATTATTGTAGGAGTTTGATTCCAGGACATAACCACTTAAATCTGTTTCAATAATTAATATATCAAAATAACTATCAAGTGAGCTATGCAGCTCCCCAGCTATATATAGGTCTCCATAAAAATAGCCGCCCAGAACCGCTCTGCCGCTGGGGGATATAGAAATGGAATTCACACTACTGTAATCATCACTACCAAAACTTTTTGCAAATATTGCATTACCATTTCTTCCTCTGAGTTTGAAGAGGAAACCATCCGAACTACCATTACTGCTTATGTTGATCCCACCAATATTCATTGTATTGAACAGGCTTCCCACAACATATACATCATCGGAAGAATCCACGGCAATGTCCGAAATGGCGCTCAAAGGGTTAGTTGATCCTATATTGAATGTTTTAAACCAAAGCACTTCACCCGAGGAGCTGAACTTAATCACATACGCAGCCACAGAAGTAGGATTGGGGTTGTTAAATACTTGTCCGGAAATTTTTACTTGATTCGTTCCCCAGTACTTTCCCTGCACAATGAAGCTGTCATCGGGAGTGCTCACTATGATTTCGTTCAGACCACCAACAATTGGAAACAGCCACTGAGGCGCTCCCGAATCTGAGATTTTTACGACAAAAGCATCGCCGTTGCCACCCTCAATTGGATAACGAAACTCCTCACCAAAAGGAAACACTTTAACAGGATCAGCCTCTTGTGTGATTGTTCCTATGGCCAAAACATTATTTGCCGAATCCACAGCAACACCTGCAATTCTGTCATCCCTACTCCCGCTCACGCTAAACGACCAGTCATGATTGCCGTAGGCATCAAGCTTTCCGATAAAACCATTGGCTCTTGCACTACTTGCCAAAATTTCGCCGCCTAAATGGAAACCACTTGAGGAGAAAATGCCACCGATAACAACTCCACCATCACGCGTCGCCACAAGCGTAGATCCCGTGCTGCTTCCGGTAGTGCCAAAAGCCCGGCTCCACGCAGTTGTTCCATCAGAAGTGTGTTTTGTCACCAAAACACTATTCATGGATCCAATATTAGGGTGTGCATAACTTGCAACAGGTCCTGCACCCAAATCCATTGTTCCTCATATATATCCAATACCAAAAATCTCTTCCTGGCCATTGGTAGATACCTCCAGGAATCGACCGTCAGCCTGATCCTCTGAAATCAAGATCCAGTCTTCAGTATCGATAATGACGTCGTCTGTTGTCGCGCAAACCGGCGAACTCGGCGAGCTTACGTGACCCAAATTATCGGTGGCTTTAATCGTGTAACAATACTGCGTACTCTGCGTGAGGTTACTGTCCTGAAAAGATAAAGCGCTGGTGGAATACAGAAAACTGCCATCGCGATACACTGAGTAAAAATCAACACCGGAACCTGTGTCAATCGCTGCACTCCATGAAAGACTGATAATTGAAGCGCTACTGGCCGCATAGGCCAGCAATTCCTCTGTGCTTCCAATGGTGCGTACGGGGCTGCTAACACTGTCGGTCATAAACGAAACTCCTCCTCAAACTCGTCCAGGTCTGTGACACTGCTTTCCAGTTTTGGCTGATACACAGACCGGTCACCCACATACAGAATTCCTGTGTAAAGCCCATGATCTCTTAACAGGCGTCGTGCTGCCTTGGCAGGGTCAGACGTCGGCTCCCTGGGTGACGGAACCAGCATATGTTTCCACTCACTTTGTTCAGGGCGAAAGGTCACACAGGGGCTGAGAATTTGTACCATCGAAAACCCGGGGTGCCTGATGGCTTCCATCAGTATCCTCGCGGTTCCATTGGAATCTGAACTGGAACATCTTGCGATAAAATTGGCGCCCGACGCCAGCGCAATAACCAGCGGTTGGAATGGGTTGATGCCGGTGCCAGCGGGTGTGAGTTTGCCTTTTTCCCAACTTGGCTCGGTGGTGGGTGATGCCTGACCCTTGGTCATACCGTACACCTGGTTATCCATGACGATATAGGTCATGTCAGGATTACGCCGGCAGGTGTGCAGAAAATGATTGCCACCGATGGAGAAGCCGTCTCCATCACCACCGGTAGCAATAACCGTCAGGTCAGGACGAGCCGTCTTGAGACCCGTCGCCACCGACAAAGCACGGCCATGCACTCCATGGAATCCGTAAGTGCTCAGGTAGGTTGGCATCCTTGAGGAACAACCGATACCCGAAATGATGGCCGCATCCTCAGGTTGAATTTGCAACCCGGCAAGCGCTTTGGTAAGAGAACCAAGTACTCCAAAATCACCACATCCAGGACACCAGACCGGCTTGATAGCAGATTTATACTCCTTTGGTTGAAGCTGTACAGGCAGTGTTTCGCTGTTCACGTTCCTGTCCCTCCTTGCCATTGGGTTAATTGCTCCATGATTTCACCGGGACGAAACGGCAGAGGTCCCGGGCGGTTAAACACCCTGACCTCTGCATTCAGATCATAGCCAGCACGAAGATAACGGTGAAACTGCCGCGAGTGACTCTGCTCCACAACCAGAATCCGCTCAATCCCCATGAGCGCAGCAGCCATTTCCAGTGGTTTCTCCGGTGCCAGCAAACGCAGGCTGATCAGACGAATGTCCTCACCCTGCTCTCTCAAACGCGCCAGTGCTTCCCTGACCGGACCGGTGGATGAGCCCCAGGTAATAACTGCTGTGGCACCGGAACCTTCCTGTACTGCCCAGTGCTCCCCATAGTCAAAGTCAGTGATCTTTCGATGACGCTTTTCAAGCTGAGTATAGTGATCTTCAGGAAGGCTCGAGGGTGCACCCGCCTGGTTATGTTCAAGGCCATCAGCCGTATACTGCCCCCCTGCCTGACCTGGAATTGACATCGGGGAGACTCCCGAACCACCAACCGCATAACGATAATAGGTTTCGTCATATTGTTCCGGCACTCTGCGCCTGGCAATAAAGCCGATATTCGGCGGACACTTCACGATGGCCCGTGTCTGACCGAGTGACTG
>JAOUCZ010000303.1 GCA_029859505.1 Lysobacterales bacterium
GACTGGCTGAGTCAATCGGGTTGGCAAGAGGTATTGATCATTGGAGACAGACCGGCAAGGCGGCCTGCTTCAGCCCGATATTTGAGCATAAAGAATCAACGCGGCTTGATGCGGCTTATCCAACCGGGTGACCGGATATTCGGCTGTGGCAATATCGCAGGATTACCAATGTCACTGACCGCGGTTGCGAATCGATAATCAAGGTTGACACCTAGAGTTAGGCTAACACGAATTGACAGGAGATATTGTTATGCGGAAGTACCTGGATAGTTATCGATTTACCCTCATCTTTTCTGTCTTTGCTTTTTTCTTTATCGGTTGTGCCACAGTCGATGTGGTCGATCCGTCCCGCGAAGCCAAGGGGCTACACGGGATGGTTGCCTCGGCACACCCACTGGCCTCGCAGGTTGGTGTTGATGTTCTGAAAGCGGGTGGTAATGCCATTGATGCAGCGGTGGCGGTTGGTTTTACGCTGGGTGTAGTTGAACCAAACGCTTCGGGAATTGGCGGTGGTGGCTTTATGCTCATCTGGTTTGCCGATACTGGCACGGTAGTATTTATTGATTCGCGCGAGACAGCCCCCGCAGCAGCGACAGCTGATATGTTTGAGTTAGACGAGAAGGGTAAAGTCATACTTGATGCAAGGGGACTTGACCCGGTTGTTCATGGTGGCAGATCGGTTGCCGTTCCTGGAGAGGTTGCGGGTTTACTTTCAGCATTGGATAAGTTTGGCACTATGAACCGGATTCAGGTGATGCAACCGGCGATAGATCATGCGGAGCAGGGCATTACAGTTTCACCCGTTCTGGCTGGTATTATTGCCGAAAACTATGAGGCAATCGCGACATTTCCTGCATCCGATAAAATTTTCCTGAATGACGGATTCCCAAGGGAGGTGGGCGACACACTGCGTAACCCTGATCTCGCCAATACGCTGCGTCTGATTGCAGACCAGGGGCGTGATGCTTTCTATAAGGGACCCGTGGCCGAAAGCATCGTTGATGCAGTGCAGTCAGATGGTGGCTTGATGACGATGGAGGATCTGGCCAATTTTGATGTGAGTTATCGTATGCCGGTTACCAGCACTTATCGTGATTACCAGATCATCTCTGCACCTCCACCAAGTTCCGGTGGCACACATGTTATCGAACTGCTGAACATCATGGAGAATTTTGATGTCGAGAAGATGGGGCTGAATTCCGCGCAGAGTATCCATGCCTGGGCCGAGGCAATGAAGTTGATGTACAGCGATCGCGCAGAATTTATGGGGGATTCTGATTTCATCGACGTTCCATTAAAAGGGCTGACATCCAAGGAATATGCACGCGATCAGTTCGCCCGAATTGATATGAACAGTGTCATGAACCTGCCGCCCAGCGGCGATCCATGGAAAGTGGAGAGCGGTAGCACGACGCATTTTTCGGTGATTGACCGACACGGCAACATGGTGGCCTATACCAAGACCATCAATCACTTCTTCGCTTCGGGTATCACCACTCCGGGTACTGGAATTGTTTTGAATGATGAGATGGCCGATTTCGACGTGAGGCCGGGGCAGGCAAATTCAATTTCCGGAGGCAAGAGGCCCCTGAGCAGTATGAGCCCGACACTGCTGCTCAAGAATGGTAAACCGTACGCAACCATTGGCTCGCCCGGTGGTACGCGGATTCTCACCACCATGGCCATGTTGATCAGTGGCCTGGTTGATTTTGATATGGATATCCAGTCAGCAATCAATACCCCCCGAATCAATAATTATGAATATGGCCCCTTGAAAATCGAATCGCGGATTCCAGCCGAGGTTCAGAATGAGCTTTTGCAAATGGGTCATGAGTTACAGGTGAAAAAGGAGTTTGATCTCTATTTCGGCGGAGCCCAGGGTGTGGTCATTGATCAAAAAACCGGCCTGATGCATGGCGGTGCCGACCCGCGCCGGGATGGTAAGGCAATTGGCTATTGAGCCAGACAGGATAAGCTGAAATGAGCGGTTTGAAATCTGAATTGAATAACAAATTGGCTTGGCCCATTCGAGTTGGATGTCACTTTCTGGCATTAGTTATTTTTGCTCTGGTTTCGACTGCTGTTAATGCAAAAGCAAAGGAAACACCTGAGTGGCTACCGGGGTTGCTGGAGAAAGAAAGTATCACTGTTGTCATTACCGACTCCGGTCTCGGTGGTCTTGCCGTGCTTGCGGATGCGGCGCAAAAGTTCAGACAACACCCGGTTTTTAAACAGGTGAACCTGGTTTTCTTTAACGCCCTGTTTAGTGACCAGAGCGGCTACAACGGTTTACAAACGCGTGAGGAAAAACTCGCAGTTTTCAGTAGTGCGCTACAGAGTATGGAAGATCTTTACGCACCCGATATTATCCTCGTTGCCTGTAATACCCTCTCTGTGTTGATACCGGATACGGACTTTGCCAGGACGTCGTCTGTGCCTGTGGTCGGCATCGTTGCAGATGGCGTTGAGCTGATAGCGGAGCAACTGCAGGGTGAACCTTCGGCCAGGAGCATAATTTTTGCCACGCAAACCACCGTTGATGAGGGAACACATAAGAATCTGTTGCAGGAGCAGGGGTTCGCAGACGAACAGGTCTTAACGCAGTCCTGTCCGCAGTTATCTCTGCACATTGAGCAGGGATACGACAGCGAATATACAGAGATGCTGATCGATGCCTATGTTGATGAAGCCTTGACCCGGGCGGGTGATATAGAAGGTCCAATATCGGTCAGTTTCAACTGTACTCACTTCGGTTACTCCATGGATTTTTGGAAACTGGCATTCACCTCACGTGGTGTTGAGGTCACCGAATTCCTTGATCCGAACACTCAAATGATTGATTTTTTGTTGCCAGAAGCCTTGCAGCAACGTTACCCGGCATCTGAAGTTTCGGAAAAAATGGTTTCAATGATTGATATCCCCCAGGACCGTCAGGACTCTATCGGGCGGTGGCTACATGCGGTTTCTCCGGAGACTGAAACGGCGCTGCGTGATTTCGAACTAAAGCCAGATTTGTTTAAGTGGCAGGATTTGAACACCGGCACAGTGGACTAGTTATAGGCATGTCAGCCTGATGCCCTACGATCACGAAACCTTTTGCCTGGCGATCGGCATGCTGCTTGGCATGTTCTATTACCACAAGACCGGCTGGGCTTGTGGAGGGATTATCACACCGGGCGTCATCGCCATGTACATAGGTGATCCGTACAAGGTGGGTGTCTCGATAGCTGCCGGTTTGCTCACCTGGATTATTTTGCATCAACTGGTCCGTTTCTTCGGCCTCTATGGTCGTCAGCGCCTGGCTGCCGCCATGTTGATAGCCCTGGCCCTGCGTTATCCGCTGGTGTCAGTGTTGGGTGAAGCATCCCTCTGGCTCGGCTGGGTGGTACCGGGTTTGATCGGCGCCGATATACAAAGGCAGGGCGTACTGACCACACTGACTGCAGTCGCGGCCGTCAGTGTAGTCACCGCGATGAGTGTCCAATTGCTGCAGTGGGGTCTGTTTTGAAGCGCCTAGTCCAAATGATAAGGGTGCACCGCCGTGATAACCCGGGTGATCAAACCGGTTCTGCACAAGAACGTTTCTCTATAGTGAATAAAACAAGGTTATTACTGCTGGCGTTTGGCCTGGCTGGCTTATGGTATCTGACAGGCTCGGCTGTTATGTCAACGGAAGAAGAGCAGCTATGGGAAAGGGTACGGGCTGCGCAAACCCATCTCTCGCAGTGGCGACAGCTTAATGGCACGGCAACTCCAGTTGAGAGTGACCCCTGGAATTGTGGTCTGATCGGGCTTGAATGGAGTGGAATTACCACGACTCTCGGTGAGCTGGCATCAAAGCGTACGTCCTGTAACCCCGCCTGGGCTATTCAGTTCAGCCGCTGGTTCCGTGAACTGGATATCCAGCCTGGTGACCAAATTGCGATTTACTCGTCCAGCTCTTTTCCCGGACTGTTGCTCAACGCCATCGCTGCAGCTGAAGCGATGCAGCTAGAGCCCTTGCTGATAGTTTCACTGGGTGCATCCACATGGGGTGCAAACCACCCTGACGCCCCATGGCCTGTAATTGCTACCGAATTAAGACGTAACGGTTTTATCAGCAAACGGGCGGATTACTACACCCTGGGTGGTGGCGCGGAGTTGGGTCATGGGTTGCCACCGGAGGGAGACGCCCTGTTGCGCAAGACAGCAAATGACGCCGGCGTCGAACTGCTCACAGCTGATAACCTGGAAGGAA
>JAOUCZ010000304.1 GCA_029859505.1 Lysobacterales bacterium
CGCCTCCTTTACAGAATCCATGTAGGTGACGGATGCCTTACCCGTATGCTTCTTGTAATACGCCAGCCATACCTCATTTTCACTGGCATGGTTCTCAACTAGCCAGGTTCGCCACGCCTTACGGTCTGAAAAACTGAGGTAGTGCATATCTCGCTCCCATCAGGATAAAGGCAAATCATGCATTCTCATAAATGACAACTTGTCCCAATAGAACTATTGACCAGCCCTGAATAGCAAACCAAACCGGCCACTAAAAATGACGGCCACCATGCCGGCAAAAAACCAACCGGGGGAAAGCGGTTTCACCCAGATGAATACGGCCGCACAGAGCAGACCGGTCAGAAAAATCTTTGCTACTTCGGCTACCGCCGCAGTGCGTAGAAAAGAAGCGCTGTCAGAACCGAATTTCGGCGCGACCACCATGGCAAATAATAACGCCGGCAGGTAGGCCGACAAACTGCCAAACATGGATGAGTAGGCCGCAACCGGCCCGACTAATAACAAGCCGCCAGCCAGTATCAGTGCCACAATGGACTGAATTCTCAAACTCCGGCTTACCAGTTGATTATTCACAGCGGTCATTTACCCGTCCTCGTTTGTGGGCTCCTGCCGTCACCCAATCACAGATCTCATGCTTTGACAGATTAACACACGCACAAAAGGCAACAACCACAGGCTGGAAAACCTCGTGGCGGATGCCGTGATACATAAGCGTAGGTTTCTTTGGAGCCTCTGATCGCCTAAAGACGCCTACTCTTGGCAGCTCATGAGGCCCACTGGTTTAGTCGATAATAACTTCTGTTGTCAGAACGACTTCAGATTTCAAAGAAGCAGTAATCAGGCACAGAGCCTCTGCTTTTTCCAACAACCTTTCTGCCAGCTCAACTTTTGCACCATCGGGTGCATGTAAAACCGCATGAACATTGAATGTGGTGAAAAAAGTCGTTTTCTCAGGCCGTTCGAGCACACCTTCTGCCTTACATTCCAGCGAAGTCCATTCAAACTTCGAAGCACGTGCTATCGCACGAAAGGTCAGAATAAAGCAATCGGCAACTGCTGCTGAAAACAGGGTTTCCGGGGACCAGACACCCAGTGGTCCGTCAAACTGCGGGGGAGATGCAGTTTCCAGGTCCGGCAGGCCTTCGCCGGTAACGACAACATTGCCTTCGTTTACAGCAGATGCGCTGGCAACATAGAAATGAGGATAACCTTGCATGATGAATACCTTCTGGTGATTAAATATGGTTAATTAACGGAGAGCATCATAGCGGCAGACGAAAGATTTATCTTTGACCCTGGTCAATAATCACTCAGTCAGTTTCCAGACCCATATGCTCCAGGATTCCATCCAGTTCGTCTGCCGAATTATAGGCGATTACCAACTTTCCCTTACCCCTGGTGTTATACGTCAGCTTGACCTTGGCACAGAGCTTTTCTGCCAACCTGTCCTGTAACTGCTGTACATCAGGATCAAGTACCGTTGTTTTGGCTACCGGTGGATTTTTCAGGCGCCGGACCAGTTTTTCGGTTTCGCGAACGGACAGATCCTTGCTAACCACTTCCCGCGCAGCCTGCGCCTGCATGGACGGCTCGAGTGTTAACAGGGCGCGTGCATGGCCCATTTCAAGGTGTTTTGCATCAACCAGTTCACGTACCTCCTGGGACAATTCCAGTAACCGCAAAAGATTGGACACTGCAGAGCGCGAACGTCCTACCGCGTCACCGGCTTCCTGGTGGGTCATCTGGAATTCATCTACCAACCGTCTTAAAGCCGTCGCTTCTTCGATGGGATTCAGGTTTTCTCGCTGGATGTTCTCGACCAGCGCCATGGCAATGGCAATCTCATCGGGTACTTCGCGCACGATCGCCGGAATTTTCTCAATTCCTGCTATCTGTGCCGCCCGCCAGCGCCGTTCACCGGCAATCAACTCATAATTGTCTTTACCACGTATCCGTACGACAACCGGTTGAATGACACCCTGGTGACGGATGGACTCGGCCAGTTCCTGCAAACGGTCCGCATCAAAAACTGAACGCGGCTGAAACGGTCCGGGTGTGATCAGGTCCACCGGTAAGCTTCTCAGGGAGTCGCTACCGGATGATTCGCCGCTCACATTGTCCACTGCATGCTGTAAAGCGGATTTACTGAGCATTGAACTCAGGTTACGACCGAGTGGGTTCTTTTTTACTGCCATTAACTGTTTTTCCAAAACTGATAAATCATATTATCAATTTAAATAAAATAATGTGAACTAAACGTACCTTAACCCTGCTGTCTTTTGCGGTTTCTGCGCAGCATTTCACCGGCAAGGCCGAGATAGGCAAGCGCTCCCCGTGACGACGGATCATACCTCAATACCGGTAGGCCATGACTCGGTGCCTCGGCTACTCGTACATTTCGTGGTATCAGCGTACGGTATACACGCTCGCCAAAGTGCTCAATCAACTGGTCAGAAACCGCGTTGGACAGGTTGTTACGTCCATCGAACATTGTGCGTAACAAACCTTCGATCTCCAAACCTGGATTGACGCTGCTGCGCACCTGTTCGATAGTCTCCAGCAATGAAGCGAGACCTTCAAGAGCGTAATACTCACACTGCATTGGAATCAACACGCTATTTGCCGCCGTCAATGCATTCAATGTCAGCATATTCAGAGATGGCGGGCAGTCGATGATGATCCAGGCGTATTGATGTGCGACTTTTTCCAGTGCCTTTTTAAGGCGGTTTTCACGCTCATCAACCTGTAGCAGTGTGATCTCTGCCGCAGTCAGGTCGCTGTTTGACGGCAACACATCAAAACCAAGTGCTTCGAGCTCTATCATGGCTTCGGGAATATCACACTCTGCCTGTAGCACCTCAAGCGCCGACACCTCAAGCTCACGCGAATTGACCCCGCAGCCCACAGAGGCATTACCTTGCGGATCAAGATCAATCAGCAGGGTACGATACTTCATATCTGCCAGGGCCGAAGCCAGGTTTACGCAGGTTGTGGTTTTTCCAACGCCGCCTTTTTGGTTGGCGACTGCAATAATTCTTGCCATGGTTTGTTTACTTTATTGTCTTGATTAAATTGAGGCCGACATAATGACGACGTGCCGCTCTGCATGCAAATAGGGCACGGTTAACTGTTGTACCGATTCCACATTGATCCAATCGGGCAACTCTTCAAGCTCCTGATCAGGATAAGTACCTTTCATTGCCAGTAAGCGGGTGGTTTTATCCACACAAGGTCTAACTGCCTCCACAAACTCCTTCAGTGAAGCAAAGGCCCGGGATGTGATATTGGCAAACGTCAGACCTTCGGCCAGATCTTCGACACGTTGATGAAGCGGGTGGATGTTGACCAGCTTAAGCGTACGCCCGACGTGCCGGATGAAACGTATCTTTTTGCCCGCGCTGTCGATCATCGTGACTTGCGTATCCGGCATGGTAATTGCCAGCGGCAACCCGGGTAACCCGGCACCTGTGCCAACATCCAGTAAGGAACCCGGTATAAGCCATGGTGCTATCGAAAGAGAATCAAGAACATGGCGGGTCAGAAGAAAATCACGTTCCCTTGGTGCAACCAGGTTGTAGGTGCCTGACCACTCCTTGAGCAACACCATGTAGGTGAGCAGATCATCAATAGCATTTGATGGTACATCCAACCCCAATCGGGCGAGCCCGGATTCCAGCTTGATACGTTCTCCATGATCGTTGGACATACGTGGGGAGCCTGGAGGACCCTCAGAGGGTCCCGGTGGACTTCATCTTGGAAGTGATTTTCTTGGCAACATCCTTTGCGGTATCGTTGTGATCAAGATCTTTGGAGCGCGTGATCATGCTCCACTTGGCGCGATCATCTTTGATATCGAAATACGTGGTTTCAACATAGAGAAAGTTTTCCTGTGCGTAGAACCCATCTCCTTCTCTGATGGTATATACATTGGTAAATCCAGGTGCAAACCACCCATACCCACCGCCATAAAACCCGGATCCCACCAGGACAGCGTAATAATCGGCCCGCTCCAGGCGCTCACCTTTACCACCACTGGTCATAAATACAACGACTATGGCGTCCACGCTTGCGGCTTTGAGGGCCGGCTCAGCAGCTTCCCTGGTCAAACGACCTGACAGACCGGGGATATCGCTGGATACCAGTGCATTTCTGCCCGATTTACGCATGACCCTTACAATTTCCTGTTCAACGGTAAGTCGCTGGAGAGACTCCGGCATCAT
>JAOUCZ010000305.1 GCA_029859505.1 Lysobacterales bacterium
TTTTTTTATTGGCGAAATTGATGACCCGAACCATCACGATGTGCTGGAACTGGCGGCCGCACTGATCGTCAGTTTGATCGCAACGATCATGAAGTTTGGTGACCGTTCACAGATGGGTGCAGTTCTACTCGCCACCAGCCTGGTTGCCGATTTGCAGTTGCTGATTGCCGCAGGTTACTGGGTTTGGGCTGTCAATGTTTCGGTTGACGGGACGTCAACCGTTGTCATTGCCCGAATCGTTTCGCTATCCGGCGGCGCCCTGCTGGCCAACCTGGTCTCGGTCACTTTGCTGATAGCTGAAACCATCAGTATTCGCCGCTAAGCCAAAGTCGTAGAGGACAAACGTTTTGTCATTCCACTCCCCAACGAATGACATCGTCTGGATGACGATGCGGCGCATGCGGACGCCGTTAATTATCCTGATCCTGGTTTATTTCTTCTCCATCCTGGCAATGATTTCCGTACCCGGAGTAGATCCGGAAGGCAACCGATTCCACATGAGCTTGCTGGATGCCGCTTACTTCATGGCAATACTGCAAACCACCATCGGTTTTGGAGAGATTCCCTATAACTTTACCGCCGCACAACGAATGGTGGTCTTTTGGCTGTTGTTGCCCAATGTGGTGGCCTGGCTGTATTCAATCGGTACCTTGCTCGGGCTGATTCTGGACAAGCAATTTCAAGCGGCCTTTCATCGCAGTCGTTTCAGCTGGCAGGTCAGAGGGATAAAAGAACCCTTTTATATTGTTTGCGGTCTTGGCAATACGGGTTACATGACCGTTGCAGGTTTAATGGCGCGGGGCATACATGCTGTTGTCATCGAATATGATGAAAGCACTGTCCGGCATATGATGCTGAATGACAAATTCGCCCATGTGCCTGCGCTGGCAGGTCGTGGTGGTAATAGAGCCAACCTTGAACTTGCGGGACTCAGCCGGGAAAACTGCATGGGGGTTATCGCTACCACTAATAATGACCAGGTCAACCTGACAATTTCGATAACCGTCAAGTTATTGAGACCCGATCTTGTTGTGCTTGCACGTAGTGAAGCCCAGCGGGTCTGTGACAACATGGCTTCCTTTGATACAGACCTCATAGTCAACCCCTACCGAATTTTTGCGGAGCGAATCTCACTGGCACTGAATTCACCCATTAAGTTTCTTGTACAGGACTGGTTGATCAGTGTTCCCGGAACAAAACTGCGAGAGGTCATTGAACCACCCAGAGGACCATGGATTGTGTGCGGTGCGGGTCGATTTGGTGCACGGGTAATTGAACAACTCGAAGCTAACTCGCTGCCTGTTGCCGTTGTTGATGTCCACCCTGACCGGTTGCCTGCTTACGAAAAGGCGGTACTTGGTCGTGGCACAGAAGCACACACGCTCGAGGAGGCTGGTATCGTTGATGCGGAAGGGATCGTAGCAGCCACCGGTGATGATATGGATAACCTATCCATTATTATGACGGCGCGGCAATTAAACCCCCGCCTGTTTTTCATCGCGAGACAGGAACAGCGTGAGCATGCTGAGCTTTTTGCCAGTTCAGGAGCAGATCTTATTGCCCGGCGCAGCCGCATTGTCGCCCGCCAGATGTTGTCATATGTGACCACGCCTTTACTTCAGTCATTCATGCAACATCTGATCCGTACCGACGACAGTTTTGCCGAACGAACTGCGGCCAGGCTCAAAGACGTGCTGGAAAATCGGGCACCCAGCATATGGGTATTCGAGCTGAAAGGCGAAATTGCCAGGAACCTGCGCTTTGTTCGGGCACAGACAAACAAGGTGACGCTGGAACATATCATCCGCAACAGCCGTAGTGAAGAGAACGAACTTCTTCCCTGTGTCTGCCTGACACTCGAGCGCGGTGCCCAGAGAATATTTTTACCCGATAGCAGCACCGAACTGCAAATACATGACCGCTTGCTGTTTGCCGGCCGTGGTATTGCGCGGCGGCAAATGCTCTGGACCCTGATGGACAGTCATTCTCTGCTCGTCAATACCAGCGGCAAGCATTTACCACGCGGGGCTTTATGGAGATGGCTGTCGCAGCGATAAGGTTAAGAAATCTGGAAGCAATCGGCGTCCTGTTGAAAGGGCAACTGACTCCGGATTGAAGTGATTTTATCCATTTCAATCGTTGTTTTTTCGCTGCATTCAACCGGGCCTAAATCCAGCACCGTGTTGCCCAGGGGGTCATAGACAGCGCTTGCACCAACGTATTCCATACCACGTGGGTCTTTGCCGCTACGGTTTACACCGATCACATAACATTGGTTCTCAATGGCCCTCGCCCTGAGCAATGCCGTCCACGCGGGTGTTCGGGGTTCCGGCCAGTTGGCAACAAACAACAACACATCATAATCGTCCCGATTACGACACCAGACAGGGAATCTCAGGTCATAGCAGATCTGTGGACATATGCGCCATCCGCGATAATGAAATATTTTTCGCTCTGCACCTGCAACATATTTCTTGTCTTCACCCCCGTATGAAAACAGATGCCTTTTATCGTAGAACTGAAGCTCTCCATCGGGTTGTACCCACAAAAATCGATTCACCCTGCCCTGTTCAGTGGCAATAGCCACACTACCGCAAAGCACACAATCAAGCTCATGAGCCAGGGCTTTCATCCACTTGAGCGTGCTGCCATCCATGGTTTCAGGAGCGGCTTTGACATCACCCAAAAATCCGCTGGTGAATGTTTCAGGGAATATAATCAGATCGCAGGCGGAACCCTGTTCGCGTGCAATCGCTTCCAATTGACGACGATTGGCGTCCGCATCTGCCCAGAATAGCTGTGACTGAACCAGTAGACATTGAAGCGTATCGAGGTTTTCCATAAGCGTCATTCTATCAGGCAACAAACAGGTAATCCTGACCTGGTAGTTTATTGTGCTCATGCAGATAGGATGCAATCTCATCACGCGCACCGGCGGCACCGACAGCAACCAGCAACAATGAATCGTCCAGGCTATCCACCTTGTCCATTGACCAGACCGGTAGTCCACGTTTTTGGCCGCCAATCCGGCGCGGATGTACCTCAATGAAACCCTTCACCTTGCCGCCCTCTGCCGTGATCAGATCGAACATCAGTCGCCCTGTCGGGCCTGCCCCCCAAATGATGACCGATCGACCCTGCAAACGCTCATGCACGAGGAAATTCGATTTGGCCTGCATGAATTTTTTGCGTTGATAAAGTGGATCCGTATGAGTGAGACGGTTTTCGTGCTCACGCCAGCGTAGCAACACAGGCTCTGGTTTCCCCATCTGCATACCCATGGCATCGGCCCTCAGCAAGAGATCATAATCTTCAGGCCACTGGTTGTTCCGATAACCACCCAAACGCTGTAGTGCATTTTGCCGAAACATTAGACCAGGGTTAGGCAAAGGGGATTCAATGAATATCTGCTGGTGTACCTGTTCAGGCTCACTGACGGAATTGAGCCAGTTTTCATAGCGTGCAAGACCACCCTGGATACCGGTACCTGAAAAAATCTCAACACGACAGCCTGCGATCGATACTTCCGGATTCTGATTGAGATAGTCCAGCTGACTCTGAATGCGCTCAGGTAATGAAATATCATCCGCATCCATACGCGCGACATACTCACCATGGCCAAGCTGAAAACCCTGGTTGGAAGCGTCCACCACACCCCTTCCCTGGCTAGTTATGACCTTCAATCGGGGGTCGCTCCGATCAAGTGCAGATACCGCGTTGTCGGTGCTGTGATCATCGATCAGTAGCAATTCCAGATCGTGAAATGTTTGGGAGAGAATACTGTCGACTGCTTTCTCTAGAAACCTGCCACCATTACGGACCGGCAAAACGACGGACACCAGGGGACTCATATCTCCAGCCACACCTCGTCACTCAAAGGGTGTTCAAGATAATTATCATCAGTACCACGCCGGTCTATCACCAGGTAGTCGGAATCCTGATCGAGTGTTAACTGGTAATGGTGCCAGACACCGGCATGCAAATTCACACCTTGCCGTCCGTTGGTTAGAAACGCCCGTATATCAGCCGGACCCGGTTTTCCGCCAGCTTTGGCCACAACCACCGGGAACGGGTTTTGATGCAGGGGATAAAACGCCTGGCTGCCGAGCGGGTGGCATTCCATCAATTGAATTCTGAACGGCACGGCAATCGCCTTGCTGCGATAAATACAAAGTTGTGCATTGGCATTGTCAGCGATGGTAACTTGGGC
>JAOUCZ010000306.1 GCA_029859505.1 Lysobacterales bacterium
CCCGCGCTATGCGATGGTTCGAAACCATAGTTTGGCTGAACCTTCATTTCACGATAGTAGCGATGCAGCGTGTCAATAACCTGACCACAGGCGAAAGAACCGCCAGCGTTTTCGAAGTGTGCAAACTCTTGTAGTGACGGTTCACTGAATGCCGGGAACTGGCCACGGATAAAGCTGATATCAAGATCGGTCATTTCGGTTCTCTTATTAAATTCAACAACAGTTTCGCATACTACCTAAAAAGGCCTTGCCTGTTTTAGGATTTAGTAAGATTTTGCATTATTAGGTTGTTTAGTCTGCGGTTGATGGGCAGCACTTCTTAGAGGTTAAGGGTGGTTCCCTGCTATTTTCCGTTCATGACCACTTGGAATATTCGATTTCCTTAATAAACCGGTTTTATATATAATCAAGTGCCCTAACCTCCTAACAAAAGAAGGTTTTTATCACGAGCGAGGTAGTTGAAATGAGCAGCACAGATATGAAACCCGGTATTGATCCAAACACCATGTCGATCATCGTCACCAAAGGCAGTCTTGACTGGGCTTATCCCCCCTTCATTCTCTCCACCACTGCTGCAGCCATGGGTTTGGATGTCACGATGTTTTTCACTTTTTATGGGCTTCCGCTTTTAATGAAAGACCTGAGTCTCCAGGTTAGCTCTTTGGGTAACCCTGCGATGAAAATGCCGATGATGGGTATGCATATGGGTATGCCAAATATTGTTTCTGCTATCCCGGGAGTCGACGCTGCCGCATCTAAAATGATGAAAAACCTGATCAAGAAGAAAGGGGTTGCCTCAATTCCTGAACTCCGTGATCTGGCCGTTGAAGCCGATGTACGAATGATTGCCTGTCAGATGACCCTTGATTTGTTCGAATATTCAAAGGATGACATGATCGAAGGAATTGAGATTGGCGGTGCTGCAACTTATATTGAAGTGGCGACTCAAAGCCATATCAACCTGTTTATCTGATTTATTGAACACTTAACAGCAAGGAAAATACAATGGCAGACCAACTACTTGACGCAAAGGGCCTGAATTGCCCATTGCCAATTCTAAAAGCAAAGAAAGCGCTGAAATCAATGGATGGTGGCAAAACACTGGAAATTCAGTCTACCGATCCTGGTTCAGTTGCTGATTTCGCGGCTTTTTGCCGTACCACCGGTAATGAACTGGTAGAACAAAACGAAGAAGGTGGTGTTTGGACGTATCTTATTCGTAAAACCGGGTAAATCAGTACAACCGGCTTTAGTGCCAAATACGCAGTATCAACAAAGGAGCTGAGCTAAGCGGTTCAGCTCTTTTTTTGTGCCGGTAACAGGTGCATATCCGCCAGGGCACAATGCAAAGCACCGAAAAAGCCTTGCTCTTCCAACTGGTAGTAGTGTGTTTTCATGGTCAGGGCACTGCCAAAAATTATACTGATAAGCGTCAGCAATGAACCCGTTGCAAGCGTTGACATACCTGTGATCGCCTGACCGACAGTACAACCCAGCGCCAATACACCGCCAAAACCCATCAGGATGCCGCCCAATATATGCCGGATCATATCGTTCCGGTCATTGAAGGTTTCCAGCCTGAATTTACCGGTGGTAATTACATAAAGAAATGAACCCAGGATCACACCAAATACAGCTGAAACACCAAAACTAATGGTTGAGCCGGTAAATGTCATCAGGTACATCAAACCCTCGGCGGTCGGCGCAGTAAAGGTATATGACTCAAGCCGGGAGGGTTCAAAATCATCAAAACCGATAACACCTGTTATATACCAACCGGCAGGAATGATCAGACCTATAGCAACACCCGCCAGAATATTATTGAAATTGCTTTTGAGTTCTCTTCCTTTGAGTGAGAAAGCAATCAACCCACAGCCCAAAATCAACACAACCAAACCGCGGAAAAGTAGTGAATTCTCGAAACCGATAGCATTACTGACAAGTGTTCCAATGCCCTGATCAGAAATCCCGTGCGCTGCGAGATTAACGTTGGTCACTTCAATGACATTGGTTTTGACCAGTGATAGCAAGCCACGCATGGTCATATAGGCCGTCAGACCAATAAAAATCATCACCACCAGTGATTTCAGGTTTCCACCACCTACCCTGACCAGGGTCCGGTTCGCACAACCAGAAGCCAGTGTCATGCCGATACCAAATAAGAACCCGCCCAACAAGTGTCCTAACCAACCGAAGTTGGGCGTCAGGTAAATCGCCTCGCTCAGATCGATGACACCCTTGTACTGCAAAGCCTGCGTCACCAGGATTGCAATTCCAATAGCCAGAAACCAGGCACGTAAGCGACCTTTATTACCCATGTTGACCCAGTCGCTGACTGCCCCCATGGTGCAAAAGTTGGTTTTGTTAACCACCGCGCCGAATATGATACCCACCAGGAAACTCAACAAAGAGACTATTACTACCGGCTCCCACTCCATCGTTTTTTACACGTCTATTAGCTTTTTAGAATATAAGAGAATAGCCTAACAAAACCGCTTATTAAACTACTTTCCAATACAGAAGCTGGAGAAAATTGCCCCTAGTAGATCATCTGGCAAATACTGCCCGGTAATTTCGCCCAGTTCTTTTTGCGCAAGTCGTAATTCTTCTGCCAGAATTTCCGGTGCATTGTACTGTTCAAGTTGCCGGTGACCGGCCAGGATGTGGGTTCGTGTTCGTTTTAACGCATCAAGATGACGTGTACGAGCAGAGAAGGTACCTTCATAACTTACCGAAGCACCTACTGTTTTTTTGATCTGGCTGATGAGTCTTTGCAGGCCCTGCCCTGTTTTAGCAGACACTCGAACCCTAACTGAATCTGCATCTACACCGGCCTTACCAGCGGTCAAATCAACCTTGTTGAAAACTTCAATACAGGGAACATTCCCGGGAATCTCGCTTCGCAACGCTAGCTGCGGTTCAAGCGCCTGCGAAGAATCAACCACCAGCAGGACAAGATCCGCAGTTGTCAGGGTTGCACGGGCTCTGCGTATCCCTTCAGCCTCGACAATATCGGTGGAGTCTCGGATACCAGCAGCATCAGAAATGTGGGCGGGCAGGCCGTCCAATGAAATATGTTCCCGCAATACATCCCGTGTGGTGCCTGGAATATCGGTGACAATGGCCGAATCACGCCCGGCGAGTGCATTTAGCAGACTGGATTTTCCCGCATTGGGTAAACCGGCAATCGCAATATTAATACCATCACGCAGTAGTTGTCCCTGGTGTGCCTGATCCAACAAGCTCTGTAGGTGTTCACCTGCCCTGCCCAGCTTTTCGAGCACATCGCTATTCTCCAGAAAATCAATTTCTTCATCTGGAAAGTCCATTGCTGCTTCTACAAATACACGCAGGTCGATCAGTTCTTTTTGTAGCTTGTTAACTTGTTCAGAAAAAACACCCTCCAGCGAACGCTGTGCCGCACGCGCACAAGCCTCGGTACCTGATTCGATCAGGTCTGCAATAGCTTCAACCTGGACAAGGTCGAGTTTATTGTTCAAAAAAGCCCTCTCGGAAAACTCACCGGCTCGCGCTGGACGTGCTCCCAGTTCCAATACCCTGGTCATCAACATTTGCAGAATTTGTGGGCCGCCGTGACCCTGTAGCTCGAGTACATCTTCCCCGGTGAATGATGCCGGAGCGGTAAATAACAGGGCAATACCGGAATCAATAGCCTGTCCGTGTTCATTTTTGAAGCGTGCAAAACAAGCCTTTCTGGATTCTGGCACAAAGCCCAATATTGTCTGTGCAATGAGGGCACTTAAAGGACCGGACACGCGGATCACCCCAACCCCGCCCACACCAGGAGGTGTTGCAATGGCGCAGATGGTGTCAGAAACGCTTGCTTGAAGGGTGTTTTCAGACATTCGCACAGCTTAGTGGATATCCGTCAGTTCGTAAATTACTCTTATTTCCCGAGGATGAGCACGGTATGGTTTAACCGGGTCCGGAGCGGGACTTCAACCCAAAGCAAGACAGCCAGGGGTTAAAGGAGTTTACATTTAAGGGTCCGAAAACCAAGGTTGTTTTCGGACCCTCTATTACGGCGCTGCTTCGATTTTTCTAGTGATATACCACTGTTGAGCCAATGACAGACCCGCATTGGTTGCCCAGTAAAGCACCAGACCTGCGGGGAAAAATGCAAACATCACCGAGAAACCAATCGGCATGAACTGCATGATTTTTCGTTGTAGCGGATCCATACCCGCG
>JAOUCZ010000011.1 GCA_029859505.1 Lysobacterales bacterium
TTCAACAGCGCGAATCAGGCCCAGGTTACCTTCCTCAATCAGGTCCAACAACGGCAGACCCCGGTTGATATAGGCGCGGGCGACCTTAACGACCAGACGCAGATTGGATTCAATCATACGCTGTCGACTGGCCATACAGCCTCCGAGCGCAGCACGCGACAACGACTTCTCTTCGTCGGCAGTCAGTAGCTGGGCACGTCCAATTTCGCTCAGGTAAATTCGGGTTACATCACCATGATGCAACCTTTTTCGTTTGGCGCTGGCGTCCGCGGACTGCTCCAACTTGAGGTCCTTCTTCACAGACTTACCCGTCGGCCCAACCGTAGCCTTATGGCCACTATCTTCTTTTTTCATTCCCCCCGCCTTTGTTCACGTAGTCCAATAGTTCATATAATATCTGGCTCATCGCTCACTAGCACGTCATGCCGCAACATGTCCCGACATGGATAAAACTTAACCATTTTGGCCGAAATCATTAACGAAATTATCACAATCGCAGCCAAATGTCACAAACCCCAAGCCGTGTGACCCAAGACCTATTAGATATACAAAACGGGACACTTAATGTTGGTTACTAATTTTTGGGAAGGTAGGTTAGTGGATTGACCGGCTTGCCGAGGACGCGAATCTCGAAATGCAGAATTTGCTCATCACTACTGTTTCTGCCCATTTCAGCAATTTTCTGGCCCGACCAAACCTGGTCTCCTTCCTTCACAAGACGAACCCGATTGTGGGCATAGGCACTTAGCATTTTTTCACTGTGCTTAATGATAATCAATTCACCGTAACCAATCAGACCATTTCCACTGTAAACCACTTGACCGGCTGACGATGAAATAACAGGCTGACCTTCCTTACCGGCAATATCCAGACCGTTTCGTGCCGGGTCACCAGCCACAAACCCCCTGATTACACGTCCGCTGGTGGGCCACTTCCAACTTTTTGGATCTGCTTTCTTAGCGCTTGTCGTTGATTTGGTTTCTTTAGTGTTGCCTGGAGTTGCCGCCGCTACGGTCTTTGCCGGTTTTGTGTTTGTACTGGTCGATGCTTTGGGTGTTTGCACCGTCTTTGTCGTTACCTGCCCCGGAGTCTTAACGGTGTTTATCTGCACCTTGGATGAACTATCGCGGCTACCACTGCCGGCGGCAGGTGATTTGAGGTGAATTTTTTGACCCGGGTAAATGGTGTAAGGGCTGGATATTCCATTTTTCTTTGCTACATCCATTGGATCAAGTCCATAGCTGAAGGCAATCGCGTACAGCGTATCCCCCTTGCGGACGTAGTAACTCCCATCAGCATTCAGTTGGCGCTTCACAATGGTGGCAGATGACTTGGCAGCTGGAGGAGGCCGATGGTGACGGTGACAACCTTCCAGCAGAAACAGGCTGAGAACGGCCATCAACAGCAGAAACCTTTTGAGAACCATGTAATCCTGAAAAGTACCGGCCACGAACTTCATCAAGAGCTTACCTTCAAGATTACAAATACAATCACAGCGAGCGCAATTACTATCCAACCAATCAGGTCGACATACTTTCTCATCCGCGTCGCAAACTTCTCACCACCCAGTCTTATCAACGCGGCTACCAGGAAGAACCGCCCGCCTCTGCCAACCAGTGAGCCCCCGATAAATGCCAACAACGGCATTCCAACAACACCGGCGCTGATGGTAAAAACCTTATAAGGTATCGGTGTAAATCCGGCCAGCAAAATATACCAGAACCCCCATGTTTCAAATGCATCAACTGCTGATGTAAAAGTGCCGGCATAGTGGGATGCCATCAACCAGGGCTCTATCCACCCAAAGGCAAGTTTGCCGATCAGGTATCCGGCCATACCACCGATCACCGAGGACAATGTACACACGGTCGCATATCGCCAGGCTTTCTTCACCTTGGCCAAACACATCGGTATCAACATCACATCCGGCGGTATCGGGAAAAAGCTGGATTCTGTAAAACTCAAAACAGCCAGGTATGCCGGTGCCCTGCGATGTGCCGATAGTGCGATAACCCAATCATAGAGACGAAGGAACATACCAGTATCAGCAGGCCTTAAGCCAGCCCACTGAGTAAAGGCACAAATACCACTGCACCCAGGTCGGTTTCGTCAAAACCGTCCTCCAGACGCCGCACGGTGATCAGGCGTTGTTGACCATTCCGCTCGACCGGCATCACCAGCAAACCACCTACCCGGAGTTGTTCCAGTAGTTCCTCTGGAATACTTTGCGCCACTGCGGTCACCATGATGCCATCGAAAGGAGCCTGGCTCGGCCAACCCAAATGACCATCAGCATAACGGACATAAATATTATTCAGACGCAGGTTATGAAATCTCCGGCGGGCAAACTTTAATAACTCATCAATTCGTTCAACCGTGAATACCTTTGAAACCAGCTGAGACAAAATGGCCGCCTGGTAACCGGAGCCGGTACCCACTTCAAGCACCTTTTCCGGTTGACCGCCATCCAGAATCGCTTCAGTCATACGCGCAACTATCCAGGGCTGAGAGATGGTTTGGCTTTGTCCGATTGGCAATGCCGTGTTTTCATAAGCCCTGCTGGAGAGCGCCTCATCGACAAACTTGTGACGGGGAATCTGGGTGATCGCCTTCAGTACCCGCTCATCACTGATACCTTCCTTCCTCAATGTCTGCACAAGACGATCACGTGTACCCTGGGAAGTCATCCCGATACCACGATCATTGCTATGGAGCTTGCGTTTATGAATCATGAAATGTCTGTTTCCTGCTCCGAACCTGTTTCGATTGCGGTCACCCAGCCTGCGACCTTATCCAGCGCCTGGTAACGGGTCAGGTCAACGTGGATCGGGGTCACCGAAATATATTTACGCCTGATCGCGTCGAAATCCGTGCCCGGCCCGGCATCCTGCTCCGCTCCGGCCGGTCCGATCCAGTACATGTCACGACCGCGGGGATCCATGGTTTTGACAACCGGTTCCGCCCGATGACGGTGCCCAAGACGTGTAACCTCAAAGCCCCTGATTTCCGACCACGGACAATCAGGTACATTGACATTGAGGATGGTATCCGCTGGCAACGGATCGCGCTGTAACTGTTTAACCAGACGTCTGGCCGCTTCACCTGCGGTTTCATAATAGTGTGTTTCAGCATCCTCGCCAAGCACCAGTGAGACCGCAAGTGCCGGATAGCCAAGAAAGCGACCTTCCATTGCTGCTGCGACTGTGCCGGAGTAAATAACATCATCACCGAGGTTTGCCCCCGCATTGATACCAGAAACTACAATATCAGGGTCCTCTGCCAGCAAGCCGGTTAATGCAACGTGCACACAATCGGTAGGGGTACCGGAAACACGATAAATTCCAGTTTCCATCTCCTTGATCCGAATCGGGGCATCCAGTGTCAGTGAATTACTTGCACCACTGCAGTTTTTGTCCGGAGCAACAATGGTTATACCACCCAAACCACGCATACTATCAGCCAGGACGCGAATACCGATGGCTTCAATGCCATCATCATTACTAATTAGAAATTCCATCGAGGGTATTTAGTCCGGTCCGTGTTGAAAATCCTGCCTGCCATCCGCAAGTATGTCTGTTACGGCCTGACAAGTATAAAGGAACCTCTGATTTACTCATTCACGATTATTGCGTCCAGAGTAAATCACAGGCTCCTTTCCTGCTTCATGGATGATATTGTACGGACTTCAGACAGCTTCTGAAACGCGGAATTGAGTGAAACGTGGTTAAAAAACAAAAACAACAGCTTTTGGATGAAAATTTGTTTCGACAGGAGATGGCCGGTGTTGTACCACTCAAGACCACGGCCAAGACGGAGTCAAAGAAGCCTCGCACTACCGCACCCACACACACAACAGAAGCTTTTGCAGTAAGTTCCGACGCGCCAGGCTCGGAGTTTGCAGATAACCTTAATGACATAACTGCAGAAGATGGTTCATCGCACCGGAAGAACGGAATTCAAAAACGGACGATGCAAAAACTGCGGAAAGGCCGTTTTACCCTTGGTGCAGAACTGGATATGCATAATATGACCGTCCAATCAGCTCACCCGGTTTTACTTCAATTTATTGCAGATGCGACTTCGAGATCGCTGGAATCGATCAGGGTCATTCATGGTAAGGGCTTGCGTTCTGAGAACGGACCACGCTTGAAGATCATGACGCAACAGGTATTGCAGAATCACCCCAGGGTGCTGGCATATACACAATGTAAACCCGGTGATGGTGGAAGCGGTGCCGTTGATGTGTTGTTGAAATCTTCATGATTGAATTATTCCTCTTCCTGCTAGTGACGGGCTGTGTTGTCGCATGGTGGCAATTGATGCAAGGCAGGCATAAAGCCCACAGGGCTGCAAAGCAGGTTTGTGGCAATCATGGATTACAGTTACTCGATGATACTGTTTCACTCAGTTCGGTCACCTGGAACCGTGACAATTCAAACTCACGGGTTCAAGTCAATTACAGTTTTGAATTTGCTATCAATGGAGCCAAACGCAGGCGCGGGCTGGTAACCATTGGCTTTCCCGCATCGCTCAGTGTAACCCTGGATCTTGAAGAAGGGCGGTTAATTGAGAACCTGGGAAACACGCAAGGCTAGACAAATTCCAGGCAAACCAGTTTGTGCTTCTACTTGACGACTTTCAGGTGCGACCGGGACGGTGGATCATCTGAACCGCCCACCGGTGGTGGTGGTGAATCCTCTTCCTGAGCAAACATCATACCCTGACCATTCTCGCGGGCATATATGGCTATGACCGCTGCCATTGGCACAACGATATTATATGGATTACCGGAAAACCTGGCTTTAAAAAAGATGGTTTCGTTTTCCAACTGCAAGTTTTCAGTCGCACCAGCGGCGATATTCAGAACAACCTTACCCTTCTGAATCGTGTGATCCGGCACATCCACGCCCTCACTCTCAGCATCAATCAATACATGTGGAGTGAGGCCGTTATCGTTAATCCACTCGTACAGTGCACGTAGCAGATAAGGTCTGTTGGAGGTCATACCTTCCGGCGTAGAACTCATCAGACCACCTCAATCTACGATACACATCAATCAGGCCGCATTCAGAACCATTTCACGTTCGGCACGTGTCAGGCTGACCTTGAAAGACTTGCGTGATATCAAACGTTGTATATAACCCTGAACCGTTGCCCCCGGCTTGCCAAGGTTGATTCCATAGACCGGAAGACGCCAGAACAGTGGTGCCAATGTGCAATCAACCAGACTTAACTCATCACCAAGAACGAAATCGGAATGTTTGAACAGATCATTCGCCGCAACAATACTTTCGGTCAGTTGCTGCCTTGCTTTGTCTGCTTCCGCGGGTTCAGCGTTCTCGATTTTGTCCGCCATGGGATACCAGTCCCGGATAACACGGTGATGGATCAGACGCAGGCGGGCACGAGAAACCGGATCCACCGGCATTAATGGCGGGTGTGGATAGCGCTCATCCAGGTAATCATTGATCACACCGGCGTTATGCAAAAGCAGGTCTCTGTCCACCAATGTAGGTGTTTCATTGTACGGATTCAGTTCCGCCAGGTCTGCGGCAGCAGAATCATCATCGGTTACGTTAATGATATCGACATTGATGCCTTTTTCTGCCAATACGAATCGTACCCTGTGACAGTGAATGCTACGGTCGGATGAGTAAAGTGCCATGGTGGAACGACCTTTTATTGCTGCTGTCACCAAATTTCTCCTGTTGGCTTGGTTATCAGACACTGCGGTGTCTTCGGTATGCTATTAATGTACATCGCGCCAATACTCTGCTTTTAACAGATAGGCGATAAAAGTGAAGAATGCCAGGAACAATATCACCCAAACACCAACGCCTTTACGTTTGAGCTTGGCTGGTTCACCTGTATAGTCAAGAAACGCCGCGATGTCCCGGGCTGTCTCTTCAAATTCTGCCGGGGACTGTATACCAGGCGTTGTCAGTTCAAAGTGGTCTATTACCTCATGGGTAAATCCACTTGCGTCAGTCTCCTGCCGGTAGACCGGTGTCTGGATGCCCTGCACTTGCCACAATACGTGAGGCATGGATGCATTTGGCAACATCGTGTTATTCCATGCACCATTCTCGTCCCGGTAAAAGCCCCGAAGATAAGAATACAACCAGTCTGCACCACGTGATCTTCCGATCAGCGACAGATCCGGCGGAGTTTTACCAAACCAGGCCATGGCCTGTTCAGGCTGCATTGCAATATCCATGGTCTCAGCAAACTTGGCATCTGAAAAAACCAGGTTTTCCATGACCATATCCTCAGTCAAATCGAGGTCTTCAGCCATGCGGTTATAACGCATATAGCTTAATGAATGGCAGCCCAAACAGTAATTTGCATACCATTTGGCACCACGCTGCAGAGAAGCAGTGTCATTGATGTTTGCACCTGAATGTTCAACTCCAGCACCACCAGCTGCGATAACCGTGACACTCGACAAGGGCAGGAGAAAAACTGAGAAAAGCAGTGTTATGGCTAGTTTTTTCATCAGTGTGTCACCCGATCCGGCTCCGGTTTTGTTTTACCACCCGGACTCATGAAAAACAGCAGGACAAAAAACATGAAATAAACCAGCGTCCAGACTCTCATCTCCCAGGTTTGTGCGGGTGTTCCTTCCGCCATGCCAAGCAAACCAAGCCGTACAAACGCGATGGTAAACAAGGTCAAAAGCACTTTGTACCAGGTTCCCTTGTAACGGATGGATTTGACTGGTGAGCGGTCAAGCCACGGGAGGAAAAACAAAATCCCAACTGATGCACCCATCAATAACACACCCATCAGTTTGTCCGGCACTGCTTTGAGAATCGCGTAAAACGGTGTGAAATACCAAACAGGTTTAATATGTTCCGGGGTCACCAGGGGATTGGCCGGTATAAAGTTATCGTGCTCAAGAAACAGTCCATTTGCTTCTGGCCACAGGAACAGGATAAAGGAGAACACGATAAGGAACATGCCAACTCCGAATATATCCTTAACCGTGTAATAAGGGTGGAACGGGATACCGTCCAGCGGTTTTCCGTCAGCATCCTTGTTTTTCTTGATTTCAATACCATCGGGATTATTGGAACCATTCTCACGTAAAGCCACCAGGTGCAACAGCACCAGACCCAACAGGGCCAGTGGCACCGCGATCACATGTAATGCAAAAAATCTGTTCAGGGTCGCATCGGATATAAAAAAGTCACCGCGAATCCATTGTGTCAATGGCTCACCGATTTTTGGAATCGCTCCAAACAGGTTGATAATTACCTGTGCGCCCCAGTATGACATTTGTCCCCACGGCAGAATGTAACCTAGGAACGCTTCGGCCATCAACGCCACATAGATAAACATACCGAAAACCCACAATAACTCGCGCGGTGCCTTGTGGGAACCGTACAGCAGACTGCGGAACATGTGCAGATATATAAGGATAAAAAAGAACGAGGCACCGGTTGTATGCATATATCGAATCAACCAGCCCCAGTTTACATCACGCATGATGTACTCAACCGAGGCAAAAGCCTCAGCCGCTGATGGTTTGTAATGCATCGCCAGCAGGATGCCGGAAAATATCTGGATAACCAGCACCAACAGGGCCAACGACCCCATGTAGTACCAAAAATTGAAATTTTTGGGGGCCATATACCCCGTCATCACGTTATTCCAGAAAGCACTTACCGGCAGACGGTCATCAAACCAGTTCAGAAGTGCGCCGGCTTGTTTGGAAAGGTTGCTTGCAACTTTGGCCATTACACTGCTCCCTTCGGACTAACGCCGATAATCAGGGTGTCATCATCAAGAAAGCTATAGGGTGGGATTCTCAAATTGGTCGGTGCCGGCACGCCCTTGAATACACGTCCGGACAAATCAAATTTGGATTTGTGGCAAGGGCAGTAAAATCCGCCATTCCAGTTCGCATCAAACGGCTGGGGACCAACCTGTGGGATCATTTGGGGGACACAACCCAGGTGAGTGCAATGCATGTTGACCACCAGAAACTCGGGATTCAACGCACGCGGTTCACCATTGATATATTCCGGTTGCTCGGCATTTTGTGATTCCGGGTCCGCCAGGAAGTCATCTACCTTGGAAAGACCGGTAACCATTTCATCAGTACGGCGTAACACACCAATAGTCTGACCGCGCCATTGTACTTTGAGCAACTGACCCTCTTTAAGTTTTTGGACGTTGACTTCCACCGGCACACCAATTGCCTGCGCTCTCGCACTTGGCATCCATGATTTGATGAATGGCACCGCGGCAAAACCAACCCCAACTCCCCCTACAACAGTAGTGGTGGCGACCAGAAACCTGCGTCGCCCTTTGTTTACGTCATCAGATGACATTAAGATCTCCAACAGAAAAACGCCCTATACAAGGACTATTACTCAAATTCGGGAAATACAAAATCCTGTGATTCAAGCCAGCACTAAAGAACAGGTGGCTTGTAACTTTCGAAGCAATCATCCTGTTCCTCACCTGAACTAATCCGCTATTTTACCGAAACCGACCATGCGAAACAAACGATTTGCCGATAGAATTGCTGCTATGGGCTCTGGTTTTATGTAGAAAACCGGAATTGAAATAGAATTGGCGTAAAATGACCGGGATGAATCAACCTGAGACAAAGCCTTCTGACAGGAAAACAAGCGCGGGATCAATGCTGGACTTTTTAAGCCGTTCGGTGATTGCGGGCCTGGCGCTGGCGTTTGTCATTTTGTATTTGTGGCCCAGCATTAGTGAGCGATTCACCCGGCAACCAGAAGTTTTGAACAGTGCGACCCCGGCACTGGTTTCCTTTGCCGATGCCGTTGACCGGACAGCACCCTCTGTTGTCAGCATTTACACCCGGACGGTAGAGCTACAGCAGGTCAGTCCGCGTATGCAAAAACTTCTGGGCAGTTCCTACGTGTCCCGTTCACGTCAGGACATGGGGTCTGGTGTGCTGGTCAGTGAAGATGGCTACATTCTGACCAATTATCATGTAGTAAACCGTGTGCAGAATATCAGTGTGGGACTATGGGATGGTCGATTTGCAACCGCTCAGGTCGTGGGCAATGACCCGGAAACAGATCTCGCGGTACTCAAGATTGAACTTAACGGCTTGCCCGCCGCACCATTGGCCGAAGATGCCAATTTTCGGGTTGGTGATGTAGTTCTCGCCATCGGCAATGCGTTTGGGTTAAGCCATACCGTCACCATGGGCATTATCAGTGCAACCGGCCGAAATGACCTGAGATCGGTTCTTTACGAGGATTTCATCCAGACCGATGCCGCCATTAATGCAGGAAACAGCGGCGGTGCTTTGATCAATTACCGTGGTGAGGTCATTGGCATTAATACACGTAACCTCGGTCAGGCACAGGGCGCGCAAAATATCGGCTTTGCCATTCCCATCGTCATGGCCAAAGATGTGATGCAGCAAATTGTTGAAAACGGAAGTGTCAGAAGAGGATCTATCGGTGCCTTATTCAGCGATTTGCCCCTGTCACTGCAAACAGACGGCAGTGCGGTTCGACGTGGTATCCAGGTCCGGGACGTCACCCTTAACGGTCCGGCCTGGAATGCTGGAATCAGACCCGGTGACGTTCTTCTGAGCATCGATGGTGCCGAAGTGGATGACGCCAGGGCACTACTGCTGATGATAGCCCAGCGCCAGCCGGGTGAGCGGGTCGAATTCCAGGTATCGCGTGATACCGAGATATTCGAAACCTACGCCACGCTGATCCAGCAACCTCCGCTACGTTAAGCCGCGGACACCAGCAAGTTAAGCAATTACATCACCAACGATAGCCGAACATCGCGGTAAGCTGTGTTCGCGTGCCATTTAAACCCAGGAATCCTGAAAATGCCCAGTTCCGCCCTATGTCCTTGTTAACCCCAAACATGAACGTGGTTTCTTCAATCCCGAGATCAAGCGAAAAGTCCAGCGGATCTTTGCCTTCACCAAGATCAATTTGACCACTCAGGGTACGATCGGTGTCAAGGTATTGCATTCCCATTAGTATCTGCATGCCTACATCACCGAAGTCATAACCCATGAGAGCAATGATAACCAGTGCGTCTATCTGGGAATTCGTTTCATTTGTGGTGGTTTTGGCATAATTCACGGACGCGGACATGACCAGGCTGTCATATTTGAAACCGGTTGTCAGGCCAAGACCCAATGTTGACCCGGAAGTGCTGGCAGGCGCATATATTGATGCAGGTAATTCATCACCCGTTCTCAACTCGTATAAGGCCTGAAATAACGGTGTGAATTGCAAAGTCACATCCGAATCTGTCTTGAGTCTACCGCCAATAAAACTCAAGTTAAGAAACGGCAAAATCCAAACATCAGCCCTGACCTGAACTGTGGAAATATTTGAATCCACCTTGTTGCCGTAACGTTCAATAAAAGGAATATCATCCACCGCTGAAAATCCTCCGACTGATATATCAAAAATATCGAATTTGCCGCTTTGCCACATGCCAATCACACCGACCCCGTAAGTTTTAGGTAACTCGAAACCGAGCTTGCGCACATCATCCGCCCACAGCGGCAATGTACGATGTAAGTCGAGCCTGGCCACGGCAGCTGTTTCAAACTCGTCTTCCAGGTCGGCACGTGTCACGGCATCCGGTTCCACCTTGATCAGGGCTGGTGGTGCCACTCCCGTCTCCGGGTCAATCACGCTTTCTGCTATCAGGGTAGTCGGCATGCGGTTCCACGCGATGTCACCCAGTTTCTTATGTGTATAGCTGATGACCCGTGCGTGGGTGCGGACGTGCTGTAAACCGCCTTTTGTATGAAAGGAAAAAGCCTCCTCCGTCTGGTCAATCACATAACCCCCATGCTCAGGAACAGCCCCGAACACCACGCTTGACCGGTAGCCTTCGTTACGCACACCTTCACGTTCAATGGTTTTATCAGCAATAAAATCAATACGCTGAAGAACACCGTCTTTAATATAGACGCGTCCTTCCAAAAACAGCAGCCAACGTTGCTTGGTTGGCACCTGACCCTTGTCATAACGAAATGAAACAACCTCCATGCCGTCTTTGCTTTCGATAATTTGCAGGCTATCAGGGTCGTAAAGCCTTAACCTCTGACGCACCCAGTAATCCGAACCCATCGAGACCTCAAGTCCGCGCCGGTACTCCTTCATTGACCTCTTCGGCTCATTCTCAAACTCGATAAAAAGGTCACGACCATATTCGGTATCCGGGTCATACACCATGCGGAATCGCTCCCGGTTCGTTCCAAGAACGCCACTACCCTGGTAACCCACCAACATTTCGAAAGCAATATTCTGAGACATCGGGAACAGGGCGATATCCAGTACCCTGGGGCTGATTCCACGCTCTGTCAGAGGGTCACTATTTAGAGGTCCAAGTAAGGGGGTACCGGTGTCTTCTTGTGCAAAAGCAGGGTATGCCAGAACCAGGTAAAAAAATGCAAACAGGGTGCAATGTAAGAAGCATCTGGATTTAGACATTAATTTTATTCCCCAAGATAGTGGTATCAGGAAGCACTTAAAACCACGACTGCCCTAAATCAAAAAAGCATTCACAATGGTGTATTTATCATAATTTGTTTTGTAACAAAAACAACAAGCAAATTTTAACGGCAAGTAGGAAGGGGCGATTTTTACAACCACCCCTTACATGTCAGCTTTCCTTACCGCGGATTCTGTAGGACTCCTTCAACCTGGGCTCGTAATCCTTCGGTGCCTTGATTTTCAAACCGGTGCTATCACTGTTTTCACCGACAGTAATCCGGATAGTGTAGTCGCCCGGAGTGGCATATAGCGTGTGACCTAACCTGACTGACTCGGCGTATGGCGTCTCGGACAGGTTGACAGTTCCTGCCTCTTCGGCAGCACCCTCTTCATCGCCTGCCTCCTCAAGCGCTGAGGCCTCAGCCTCGAGGGCCAGTTCCTCATCAACCAGTAAATCCCAGTCAAAGCTGTTCATGCCTTTTGCCGCTTCAGCATCCATGCGTCGCACGATGGAATCATTTTGGTCTGTAATTTCGATACTGGCTGCACCGGCCTGGTCACTCCAGAACTGAATAGTTGAAACGGGTGCTTCATCTGGTCTGAAAAACCAGCGGGAACGCTCACTGCGCCAGCCTCTACTCGCCTGTACCTCGTCAACATAAAACACCTTGAGTGCGGTATCACTGCCGGCCTCCACCAGATCCTGCAGTGGCAACACATCCACGATCCAGATACTGCGGCCATGGGTACCAGCCACCAGTTCACGTTCACGTGGGTGTACCACCAGGTCGTGAACCGGCACATTGGGCAAACCACCCTGCAGTGCACTCCATGAGTCTCCGCGGTCGGTTGATACATAAACACCCCGGTCGGTGCCGACATACAGAATGTTCTCCATCAGGGGATCTTCCCGGATGACATTAACCGCTTCAGCGGGCAGACCCTTGCTGATGTCTTTGAAGTTCTTGCCAAGGTTATCGGTACGGTAAACATAGGCGCGAATGTCGTCATCACGATAACCATTGAGACTGACATAGGCGCGATCCTTTTGATGAGCGGATGCCTCAACCCGGCTGACCCAGCGGTCTGCCGGTAACTTGGCGGATACATTCTGCCAACGTACGCCACTGCTATCGGTAACCCAGACCTCTCCGTCATCGGTGCCGGCCCAGACCAGACCGAACTGCAGACGGGATTCGGATAATGAAGTGAGGCTCGCAAATGGTACGTCACCACGGTTTTTTGAACGGGTCAGGTCATCACTGATCGCCGTCCATGTATCACCCTGGTCCATCGAGCGGTAAAGGATGTTTGTTCCGAAATACACCACGTCTGCATTGTGTGGTGAAAGAATAACCGGTGCGTTCCAGTTGTACCGCAGTGCAGGATCACCAAAAGCACGACGTGGCCGAACTTCATCGCGGCTGCCATTGGCCCCTAGTCTCGCGTAGTAGCCGAACTGTGAACCCGTGAAGGTGGTTTTATTATCACGCGGATCCACGGCCACATACATGCCGTCACCACCATTGATGCGTTTGCAGTTAGCCCCGGTCTGCCAGCGATTGGTTGATGAACAACGAATGGTGCCATTGTCCTGTAATCCACCGTACACATTATAGGGCTCGGCCATGTCAACATTGACCGTATAGAATTGCCCCAGTGGCTGGGCATCAAGCTTGACCCATGTCTTGCCGCCGTCATAGCTCACATCCGCACCACCGTCATTGCCGATCACCACGTGATCAGGGTGATCCGGATTAATCCACATCGACTGATGGTCGGCGTGCACATTCCGGCCGTGTACGCTAAACCAGGTTTTTCCCCCATCATCCGATTTAACGATGGGCACACCAAGTACATAGACCTGATCCACATTCTTTGGTGAAACACGAATCTCACCAAAATAATATCCATAGGAATAAACCACCTGATCCAGGGGATTGTCATGGGTCAGGTTCCAACTGTTGCCTGCATCGTCAGAGCGCCACACCTGTAAGCCAACGATATCGGCATTGAAAAGATTGGCATTCGCGTCTCCCAGTTCATCGACGATGTCCTCGATGCTGACCTTATCGGTCTTAACCCACTCAATGAGTTTATCCGCATCAATGCTGACATCGAAATCCGACCTGCGAATAAATTGTTCGATCTCGCTTTTATCCTGGGCCAGAAACTCATCCTTGCTCATTTGTCTTAATCGCTTGGCATTGACCGGGCGGTCACCCAGGTTCCATTTGGCTTCAGGTAACGGCTCCTGGTTATCAACGCTGGCATAGAGCGTATCCGGACTGGCTGCACTGACTGCCAGGCCAATACGTCCTACAAATTCCCCACTCGGAAAACCTCCTTCCATATGCGACCAGGTATCACCACCGTTTACTGACTTGTAAATGGCAGAGCCACTGCCGCCCTCGGTGAAATCCCATGGCCGGCGTTTGCGATCCCATGATGCGGCATACAGGGTTTTTGAATCATCGGGCTTGAATACCAGGTCGATTACACCTGTCCAGTCACCACCCCTGAGGACCTGCTGCCAGGTTTTGCCGCCATCACTGCTGCGGAAAATGCCGCGTTGGCCGCCAGGCGTATATAGCTTGCCAAGCGCGGCCACGTAAATCGTGTTTGAGTCATTCGGATCAATCAAAATACGTCCGATACGGTCGGTATCACCCAGCCCCATGTAACTCCAGCTCTGACCACCGTCGTCGGAGCGATAAACCCCCATACCACCATATGATGAGCGTGAAGAGTTGTTCTCGCCCGTGCCCACCCAAATGGTCTCAGGGTTATTTGGATCAACCGCGATATCACCCATGATGATACTTGGCTGATCATCGAACAAAGGCTCAAATGTATGGCCATTATTGGTGGTCTTCCAAAGACCGCCGGACGCGTATGCGGCATAAAAGGTATAAGGTTGACCGGGTACCACCTCCAAATCCACCAGACGACCACCCTGCACTACCGGGCCAACGCTACGCCACTTCAGGCCGGCATAGGGTGAATTCGCAACCAGTTGCTGGTGTGTATCCCAGGCTGCCTTCTTTTCCTTGTAATCAGCCGCTGAATCCGGTGTTGAGCGGGCCTGTCCAGTCATCGTCAGCAACAGGGTTGAGACAAGAATGGAAATGAAAATGAAGTTACGGTATTTCATTAGGTGCTTTCCTGATTTTCAGATTAAACATGGTGCGTAATGAATTACGCACCCTACGAATGCCCAGCCCGTTACACCTTTCAACTGTTCAGCGGGCAGGCCGAAAATTCGGGTAGAGCTTCCGCGCGGGCAGAAAACGCTGCCAGCGCAGGATAATTGTCGGGCAACAGGTTGACTCTTTCGGTGAACATCATGAAACGCCATGCGATGGCTACCGAGATATCCGCCTGTGTCATCTCGTCGCCGTGAAGCCATTGCTGCTCCAGGTTTGCGCTGGCTGAGACCACTGACTCCATCATTCCAGCAGCGCCTTTGAGCTGCTGCTCGAGCCGTTTGATCCAGGGCCCGTGTTGCAGGTTTTCGGGACGCTGGGAGGTTTCGTAAACCAGTTGGGCCACCTTCTCCATGGCAACCAGTGCCGTGCCAATGTTTTGAAGTGCCCCGAAGTACCCGTAATCATCTGCAGGCATCAGGCTGCGTCCGGCCACCTGGGATTCCAGGTAGTCAATAATCAGGGTCGAGTCACCCAGTACCCGGCCATCATCAAGTACCAGGGTTGGCACTTTGACCATCGGGTTAATCGTGCGGAACTCGTCATAATCACGAAAAATAGATAACTCGCGATGCTGATACTCAACACCAAGGAAATTCATGGTTACCGCCACACGGCGTACAAACGGGGAATCCAGGTATCCAATCAACTGCATGTTCTATCCTCGGTTCAGGTCTTGGGCAAAGTCACACCGCGTTGGCCCTGGTACTTACCTTTTCGATCGGCATACGTGGTTTCGCATTGCTCATCCGATTCAAAAAACAGAAATTGTGCCACACCTTCATTGGCATAGATCCGCGCAGGTAACGGTGAGGTATTGGAAAACTCCAGTGTTACATGGCCTTCCCATTCCGGTTCCAATGGAGTGACGTTTACGATAATGCCGCAACGTGCATAGGTGGATTTACCAAGGCAGATAGTAAGTACATTCTTAGGAATACGCAGGTATTCGACCGTATGAGCCAATGCAAATGAATTGGGCGGAATAATACATACATCGCCCGTAACGTCGACAAAACTATTTTCATCAAAGTTTTTCGGATCAACCACCGCAGAGTTGATATTGGTAAAAATCTTGAAATGATTTGCACAACGGACGTCATAGCCATAGCTGGATGTCCCATAAGAAATCAAGCGGTTACCATCATCTGCGGTGTTGACCTGACCGGACTCAAACGGCTCAATCATGCCGTAATCCTGTGCCATGCGACGAATCCATCGATCGGATTTAATACTCACCTGGTCCAGCCTCCCTTAGTTCTGGACAACAATCTGAGGCATTTGAACCGTCATACTGCGGGGCATTACCGACAACACACCTGCTGTACGCAATGCCAGATTACGGTAACTTTTGGTAATGGGTGTGTCCAGGTTCTGCATCATCGTGGGTTGACCTGCATCCAGTGATGAGCGGATTTCCATTGTTAACGGTAACTGACCCAACAAAGGAATTTCAAAATCCTTAGCCATCAACTCTCCACCACCGTGGCCGAATATCGCTTCTTCATGACCACAAGCCGTACATATATGGGTGCTCATATTTTCAACCACACCGAGGACCGGCACGTCGACCTTGCGGAACATATGAACAGCACGACGTGCGTCCAGCAGTGCAATATCCTGCGGAGTGGTCACAATCACCGCACCCGCTACCGGAATTTTCTGCGCAAGTGTTAACTGGATATCACCGGTTCCCGGTGGCAAATCAATGATCAGGTAATCCAGCGGCCCCCATAAGGTATCACCCAGTAACTGCTGCAAGGCGGAGGTCACCATCGGCCCGCGCCAGATCATGGCGGTGTCTTCTGCGACCAAAAACCCGATAGACATCACTTTCAGACCATGGGCCTCCTTGGGAATGATGTGCTCACCATCGGTACTCGGCTGCCCCTTTACGCCTAGCATCGACGGAATGCTCGGACCATAAATATCTGCATCCAGCAAACCCACACGGGCTCCTTCACGCTGAAGCGCCAGCGCCAGGTTGACCGCCGTGGTGGATTTGCCCACACCGCCCTTGCCTGAACCCACGGCAATAATATTCGCGATGGAGTCAAGAGGTTTGAGATCCTCCTGCACTTTGTGTGACATCACCTTGCAACTCATATTCACACTCGCACTGTCAATACCAGGATCGCTTTCAAGACGCGACTTGATACTGGCTGCTAATTTCGCGCCATTATCGGCCAGGGGATAACCCAACCGGACATCCACGCTGACCTTGTCTTCATGTATGCCCACCTCACGAATATTGCCTGCCGATACCAGGTCACGGCCTGAATTTTCATCATTTACCTCGGCCAGTAAGGCCATCACGGATTCTTTGTTCATGAATATGTTCTCTCTTGGTAATACGTTGTAATCTCATCAAACGTGACATTGTACCCGCTTAGTAAGCCCGATTGGCAACCCAGGGGCATATTGATATTCAATCACTAATTTGCGCACCTGACGCTACAGCTTGGCCGGTCGGCATGCCATAATTGCGCATTCCATGATTTGCCCGGAAACTGGCAGCAAAAACAAAACTATGAGCAAACCGAAAAGAAGAATACTGGTCACCAGCGCCCTGCCCTACGCCAATGGGGCAATCCACATTGGTCATATGCTGGAATTTGTCCAGACCGATATCTGGGCACGCTTTCAACGGGCACAGGGACACGAATGCTATTTTGCCTGGGCGGACGATGCGCACGGCACACCCATCATGTTACGGGCACAGGCTGAAAATATCTCACCGGAGGAACTCATCGACCGGATGAACGCTGAACACCAGAGCGACTTCAGGGATTTCGGACTGAGTTTTGACAACTACTCAACCACGCATAGTGAAGTCAACCGTGAATGTGTAGAAATCATTTACAAGCAACTCGAAGAGAGCGGCTATATTGATCGACGCAACATCTCCCAGTTTTATGATGAACAAAAGGGAATGTTCCTGCCAGACCGTTTTATCAAGGGCACCTGCCCCAAGTGTAAAACACCTGACCAGTACGGCGACAGCTGTGAATCGTGTGGAAGCCACTACGGTCCGACCGATCTGATTGAACCACGTTCCGCCGTTAGCGGTACCGCTCCGGTCATGCGCGATTCGGAACACTACTTCGTACGTCTGTCTGAATTTGAAAATCGCCTGCAAAACTGGATGACCTCCGGTGCCTTGCAACCGGAAGTGGTCAACAAGATGCAGGAGTGGTTCGAGGACGGCCTCCGCGATTGGGACATCTCCCGCGATGAACCCTATTTCGGATTCAAGATCCCCGGCACCGAGGATAAGTACTTTTACGTCTGGGTGGACGCACCTATCGGCTACATGGCCAGTTTCAAGGAATTATGCGAGCGCAAGAACCTCGATTTCGATGAGTGGTGGAGACCGGAAACTGAAACCGAACTGTATAACTTTGTTGGCAAGGACATAATCTATTTCCATACCCTGTTCTGGCCGGCGATGCTGATGGGCTCAGGCTTTCGTCAACCAACAGCAGTTTTTGCACATGGCTTTTTGACCGTGGATGGCGCAAAAATGTCCAAGTCGCGTGGTACTTTTATCGAGGCCAGGACCTACCTTGATCACCTGAACCCGGATTATCTCCGTTATTACTTCTGTGCCCGACTGGGCTCCGGACTCGGGGATATCGATCTGAACCTGGATGATTTTGTTACACGGGTTAACTCGGACATGGTTGGTAAAGTCGTTAATATCGCCAGCCGTTGTGCCGGCTTTATCCAGCGCGGATCAAACGGCCAATTGGCCGGAAAATTACCGGAACCGGAACTGTATCAGCAATTTCTGGATCAACGTGAACTTATTGCCGACGATTTTGAGCAACGTAACTACCAGTCTGCCATTCGCCGGATCATGGCCCTGGCAGACGAAGGCAACCGCTATATCGACGAACACAAACCCTGGACATTGAACAAACAGGAAGGACAGCAGGAACGGGTGCAGGCCATTTGTACACAGGGTGTGAATCTGTTTCGTGTTCTGATGACCTACCTGGCGCCGGTGGTTCCATTCACGGCCGCCACGGCTGGCGAATTCCTCGGAGTGCCACTGGATCAATGGTCCGATCTTGACAGGCCTTTGTTGAATGTTTCCATTCATCCGTTTAAGCCATTAATGACTCGTGTCGACCCATTGAAGGTGGAAGCCATGATTGAGAATTCAAAAGAAAACCTGCAATCCACCGAAACACCTGCCGCGTCGGAACTGGACCTGGCTGATGAAATCGAAATCGGAGACTTCCTCAAGGTCGATCTGCGTATTGCAAAAATTGTCGATGCCGCTGCGGTACCTGAAGCGGACAAACTGATCCAGCTGACGCTCGATATCGGTGGTGAAACCCGCAATGTTTTTGCCGGCATCAAGTCCGCCTATGACCCTGCAGACCTGATCGGCCGTTACACGGTGATGGTCGCAAACCTGAAGCCGAGAAAAATGCGTTTTGGTGTATCAGAAGGCATGGTACTTGCCGCCGGACCTGGTGGCAGCGACCTGTTCATACTCGGCCCGGATGAAGGCGCGGTGCCGGGTATGCGTGTAACCTGATTTTGCTTTTACGGTTATTTTTGGCATATGGGTGAACACTTACTGATTCTCGTAAGCACGGTACTTGCGAACAATTTTGTGCTGGTGCGTTTTCTTGGCCTGTGCCCGTTCATGGGTGTCTCCAATAAACTGGAAGGCGCAATGGGTATGGCGGTCGCAACCGCCTTTGTGCTGACCCTGTCATCGGCTTCCAGCTACCTGTTACATCAGTACCTGCTCAAACCACTTCAACTTGAGTATCTTTCCACCCTGAGTTTTATCCTGGTGATCGCGGTGACCGTGCAACTGACCGAAATGTTCATGCGCAAGAGCAGTCCGGTTCTTTACCGGGTACTGGGCATATTTCTACCGTTGATCACCAGCAATTGTGCGGTACTGGGTGTCGCCTTACTCAATGTTCAGGAGCAGCACAACCTTCTGCAGTCAGCCTTGTACGGTTTTGGCGCAGCGGCGGGTTTTGGTATCGTCCTGATACTATTCGCCGCCATGCGTGAACGAATCGCGCTGGCAGATGTACCACTACCGTTTAAAGGGGCCCCGATCGGCCTGATTACGGCCGGAATGATGGCCCTGGCATTTATGGGGTTCAAGGGTTTGGCCAATCTATGAATACCCGGCGCGGCATCACGACATGATGATCTCAATCTTGATATTGAGCGCGCTGGGTTTGGTGTTCGGAATAGGTCTCGGCTGGGCTGCGCGGCGTTTTCACGTAGATTCAGACCCGGTTGTTGAGCGGATTGATGCCCTGCTACCGCAAACCCAGTGCGGCCAATGCGGCTATCCCGGTTGCCGGCCATATGCTGAAGCCATATCCACTGAGGAGGCAGATATCAATCAATGCCCCCCAGGCGGTGAAGCGGGCATCCGGGCGTTGGCTGATCTGCTTGGTCGCGAACCCAAACCACTAAACCCCGAAAATGGTGAAGAAACATCTAAAACCGTTGTATTGATTGACGAATCACGTTGTATCGGTTGTACCTTGTGTATCCAGGCCTGTCCTGTGGATGCCATTGTCGGCGCCGCAAAGCTGATGCATACCGTCATCAGATCAGAATGCACAGGTTGCGACCTTTGCTTGCCTCCCTGCCCGGTGGATTGTATCGACATTATTGTTGAAACCCACAAGCCGCGTTGGCACAGACCCCGCCCGCAAACCATTCCGCTAAGGGTGTCATGACAATGGCTTCATCACGACAAATAGAACTCGCACGTGAGGCCGGCAAACGCATACATCACTTTCATGGAGGTTTGCGCCTCCGGCATAACAAGAAAATCTCCTGTCTGGATGCGGTCGAACGACCACCCTTACCGGCAGTACTTGTGGTACCTCTTTTACAACACGCAGGAGATGTTGCCGAAGCGCTTGTTCATGTCGGCGATACGGTACTGAAGGGTCAACCCATTGGTCAGTGCGAACCCTGTGCAACGATTCACTCCCCCGTTTCCGGAGTGATTGAATCGATAGAAGACCGGCCCATGTCTCACCCGTCAGGCCAAAAGGGACCATGCGTGGTCATCAGACCCGATGGCAAGGAACAATGGATCGAACTCAAGCCGTTAGACAATTGGCTTGATGCAGATCCAGATTGCCTTATTACGCAGATTCAAAGCTGTGGGCTGGCCGGTCTCGGAGGTGCGGTTTTCCCAACCCATGCAAAGATGCGTGACGGGCGTGACAGAAAAACCCATACCCTGATATTGAACGGTGTGGAGTGCGAGCCTTATATCAGCTGTGATGAAATGCTGATGCGTGAACAGCCCGACAAAATCATCCTCGGCGCACGTGTGTTACGCAGGGTGCTTGGTGCCGAACATGTGATCATCGCGATCGAAGACCAGATGGGGTCCGTACAAAGGTCGTTAACGGCTTGTGCAGAGTTTGCTGAGAGCGAAAACATTTCAGTGATCAAGGTACCGAAAATCTATCCCGAAGGTGGCGAAAGACAACTGGTGCAGGTACTGACCGGACTCGAGGTTCCCGCCGGTGGCAGACCCTCCGACCTCGGCTTGATATGCCAGAACGTGGCAACCGCCGCCGCTGTTGCCGAGGCTGTAACTGAAGGCAAGCCCCTGATAGAACGCTACATCACAGTAACTGGTAACGGTGTCACGCACCCGCGTAATTACCTGGCCTTATTTGGAACCCCTGTTTCACACCTGGTAGATTGTTGCGGTGGTTACACTGCGGACGTTGCCAGGCTGGTTGTGGGCGGACCCATGATGGGATATCCGCTTGAGAGTGACAGTGCACCTGTGGTCAAGGCGAGCAATTGCATACTGGCGCTTAGTCATCAGGATATTGCAGAACCGCAACCGGAGATGCCCTGTATCCGGTGTGGTGAATGTGCCAGGGTTTGCCCGGCAATGCTGTTACCCCAACAATTACACCTGCAAATTAAGAATGACCTTTGGAAACCACTGGAAGAGTACGGTGTCGGCATGCATTGAATGCGGTTGCTGCGATTTTGTCTGTCCGAGTCATATCCCGTTGGTGGACTGGTTCCGATATGGCAAAGGTGAATTGCGCAAACAGGCAATTGAAAGCGAGGCAGTCGAATTGGCTCGTAAACGGTTTGAGGACCGTGAAGCCAGGCTGTTGCGAATAAAACAGGAGCGGGCTCAGAAGATGGCTCGCCGTAAACAGGTACTGAAAAACAAAACGGCACAGCAGGAACGTATTCAGGCATCAATCCAACGTGCCGAAAACAGGAACCGGTCAAACCTCGAAGTCCAAGGCAACGGAGAAAGGGATGACACGTAGTTTCCAAACAAGTGGCGCACCTCATATGCCACCACAAACGACGGTGGCAAAAGTGATGCTCCAGGTTTTGCTGGCCCTGATACCCGGGGTGCTCGCCTATGTCTGGTTTTTCGGCCCAGGTATCCTGGTGCAAATCACACTCGCGACGATATTTGCATTGCTATTCGAGTCCCTCATGCTGCGCTGGCGTGGCAGACCCTTAAAACCTTTTATAAATGATTACAGCGCGGTAGTGACCGCCGTTCTTTTCGCCTTGTGTATACCACCGTTGGCGCCTTGGTGGATTAGCTGTGTCGCGATGCTGTTTGCCATTGTGTTTGCCAAACACCTCTATGGTGGTCTTGGCCAAAATGTCTTCAATCCGGCGATGGTGGCTTATGTCGTGGTTCTGATCAGCTTTCCACAAGCGATGACAAGCTGGTTACCACCCGTTGCCCTGGCAGAACACAGCCTTGGCCTGGCAGATACCTTCGTAACAATCTTTACCGGGAAAGTACCCGTCCCGGGCGGTTGGGATGCCGTAACGCAGGCAACACCACTGGACACCTTGAAGACCGGCGTTGACGCCGGTCGCATGGTACCCGAAATCCGTAATTCGCCCTTATTCGGCGATTTTGGCGGCAGGGGCTGGGAGTGGATAGCGAACTGGTTCGCACTGGGCGGAATCTTTCTGCTCTTTAAACGGGTCATCAATTGGCAGGTGCCGGTAGCCGTCATCGGAAGCGTACTGTTACTAAGCCTGCCTTTCTGGCTGCTTGACCCGGACAGTAACCCGTTTCCCTTACAGCACGTATTTTCAGGCGCCATTGTACTGGCGGCATTTTTTATCGCCACTGACCCGGTCAGCGGTTGCGTGAGTAGCAGGGGACGACTCATCTTTGGTGCCGGTGTCGGCATCATCACACTGGTCATACGGCGCTGGGGTGGCTACCCGGATGGAATTGCCTTTGCGGTATTGCTGATGAACATGGCGGCACCATTGATCGACCGTTACACGCGGCCACGGATCTACGGCGAATGAACAATTCAACACATCCGGTTTTACGCAGCGGGTTACTGCTGGGGCTCATTGCCCTGCTCGGCACCGCCTTGCTGGCCGGTGTCAATGAACTGACACATGAGCGTATTGCCGAACAGGAGAAACGCCGGATTCTGCAACAGCTCAATGCGATTCTTCCGGTAGCTTCATACAATAATAATTTGCTGGAAGACGTGATTGAAATCACAGATGAGGCGTCATTTCATCATCCGGCACCCGTGACTGTTTACCGGGCTCGCAAGGATGATCAACCGGTTGCGGTGCTGATGGCCGTTACCGCGCCTGACGGATACAATGGCGCCATCCGTCTTTTAGCCGGGTTTGACCACTCCGGCAGCGTTCTGGGTGTCAGGGTGGTGGCCCATCGCGAAACACCTGGTCTTGGCGATCCGATCGAGGTCGAAAAAAGCGACTGGATACTGAGCTTCATGAACAAATCCCTGCTTGATCCTCAAGCGGAGGGCTGGGCAGTAAAACGGGACGGAGGACAATTCGACCAATTCACCGGTGCCACGATTTCACCCAGGGCAGTAGTTAAAGCCGTGCACAACGCCTTGGTTTACTTTGATGCGAACCGTCAATCACTGTTTGATACCAGTGCAACAAATCCAGAGCGGGATAATGGCTGAACAACTGAAAAACATTCTGTTGGACGGGGCCTGGAGGCAGAATACCGGCCTGGTCGTTCTATTGGGGTTGTGTCCGTTACTGGCTGTCACCAATACCTTGATCAATGGCCTCGCACTGGGTCTCGCTACAATGCTGACACTGATGGTTTCCAATCTCTCGGTCTCGGCCCTGCGGGGATTATTACGACCCGAGATACGTATCCCCGCATTTGTGCTGATCATTGCCTCGGTGGTTACGGTAATTGAATTGTTGATGCATGCGTATTTTTACGACCTGTTCAGGGCATTGGGTATTTTCATCCCCCTGATCGTGACCAATTGCGCCATCATCGGACGGGCCGAGGCCTTCGCTTCCAGGCACGGCCCCCTGCCCTCGTTGATGGATGGTTTTGCCACTGGACTGGGGTTCTGCATCACGCTGGTTTTGCTGGGCGCACTAAGGGAATTGACAGGGCAAGGCACCTTGCTAGCGGGAGCAGAAATGCTGCTGGGGGATTGGGGCAACTATCTGACCCTGACCATCATTCCTGAGCATCCCGGTTTTCTATTGGCCATGTTGCCACCCGGTGCTTTTTTCGGCCTGGCCTTGCTGATTGCCGCCCGAAATGCCTTGCAGGCTGACAAGGCCGGCAAACCGGCACAAGCCGTCAGTAACTTGAGTGCAGAAAATTTAGTTGGGAACAGCCATGAAACTTGAAGACAGACAGGAATTCTTTCGCCGCTTACAGGCCATCGATCCCAATCCGACCACCGAGCTTGAATACCAGTCGACCTTCGAACTACTGATCGCTGTCATTCTGTCGGCCCAGGCTACCGATGTCAGTGTCAACCTCGCCACCAGGCGTCTGTACAAAAAGGCCAATACACCCAAGGCAATCCTGGACCTCGGTGAGGATGGACTAAAGGACTACATCAAAACCATCGGCCTGTTCAATTCCAAGGCCAGGAACGTAATCGCCACTTGCAAGATCCTTCTAGAGAAACATGCAGGAGTTGTACCTTCGGACCGGGCCGAACTGGAATCTCTGCCAGGAGTCGGGCGTAAAACAGCCAATGTCATCCTGAACACCGCATTCGGGCAGCCTACGATGGCCGTGGATACACACATCTTTCGTGTTGCTAATCGAACCGGGCTCGCCCTGGGCAAGACACCCCTTATAATCGAACGCAAATTGCTTAAGAGTATTCCGCAACCGTTTTTACTGGATGCGCACCACTGGTTGATTCTGCATGGCCGCTACACCTGCAAAGCCCGCACTCCGAATTGCCCGGAATGCATCGTCCGTGACCTCTGCAGAACCGGAAAACAAAAAGGGTTTTGATTACCCCCACTCACTCCAACACAAAAATCAGTCGTTTTAACGTGTCTTAAGCACGAATCGAATATCCGGTGAAATAATCCTCAGCGCACTCCGGTCTATTGACCCGAATGTGGAATATTCCTTGGAAAATCCTGCATCTATTGCTAGTCTTCAAGGGCGACCCGATAAATCGTCACCCCTGAAGCCTCGCTAAAGGAAGACGAAAATAACTCTTAAACGGGTTGTTTATGATGACGCTAACAGCGTTTTGGTAATTTTTCCGATCGATTTTTGACCGGTTTTTTTTAACTGTGGAGACTCTATTAAATGGCTAATAAATCAAAGTTCGTAAATCCTGTTGCTGCTGCTGTCGGCGTAGCATTTGTATCATCTCTGGCTGCATCTACAACGGCGGTCGCAGATGACAACCCCTTCTCAACTGCTGACCTGGACACCGGTTATCAACTGGCTGGCGAAAAGGGTAAAGAGGGCAAGTGCGGCGAAGGTAAATGCGGCGCTGACAAAGGCAAGGAAGGATCTTGCGGCGAGAAAGGCGCCGAAGGTTCCTGTGGCGAGAAAGGTGCCGAAGGTTCCTGTGGCGAGAAAGGTAAGGAAGGTTCCTGCGGCGAAAAAGGCAAGGAAGGTTCCTGCGGCGAAAAAGCCTGAGACCTGACCTGATGAGTCACCGCAGACACCCGGTCTCGGGTGCGGGACTTGGTTTGCGGCGGGCCCTTTTGGGTCCGCTTCAGGCTTATGACTCCGAAAAAGTCGCGGAAGTTGTCAGCTTTATGGAAGTCGCTCCCGAAAACTGGATCAATGTAGGCGGCCAGAGAAAGAAGTTCTTCAACTATTTCACTGAACGCTATCCGTTTGTCTGTCATGGCCTTTCACTTTCCATCGGCGGCCCATCGCCACTGGACCGGACCTTTATCCGTAAGTTACGTCAATTCATGGATGAACATGATATCCGGGCCTACAGTGAACACTTGAGCTACTGCACCGATGATGGTCATCTGTATGACCTGATGCCCATTCCGTTCACCGAAGAAGCCGTCAGCTATGTTGCCGGGCGAATAGGACAGGTACAGGACATGCTGGGCAGGCGCATGGCTATTGAAAATGTTTCGTATTACGCGGCACCCGGTGCCGAGCTCAGCGAGATAGACTTCATCAATGCGGTGATTACCGAGGCGGATTGCGACCTGCTTCTCGATGTAAACAATATCTACGTCAACAGTGTAAATCACCATTACGATCCGCTTGAGTTTTTACAGGCACTACCCGGAAACCGGATCGCATACGGTCACATAGCCGGTCACTACAATGAAGCGGAAGACCTTATTATTGACACACATGGCGCCAATATCATCGATGGTGTCTGGGATTTACTGGATAAGGCCTACGAATTATTCGGCATATTCCCTACCCTGCTTGAACGGGACTTCAATCTACCACCCGTCGCAGAACTTCTGACCGAAGTACAACAGATCAAACACATACAGGCCAGGTGGATTTCACAGGGTCAAACCCATGAAGAACAGGCACAAGAGCAAACCGATGGCCGAAGACTCAGCGCCTGAAGCACTGGCACGGTTGCAATCCGGATTTGCGGCCCATATTCGCGACCCGGAGAACGTAGCTGCACCCGAAGGTATCGAAGACCGGCGCATGGCCATCTATCGTGATCTGTTCTTTAATAATATATGTAATTTCTTATCGTCCAATTTCCCAGTCTTAAGAACCCTGTACAAGGAATCCGACTGGCTGACACTTTGTCGTGATTTTTATAGAAACTACCGCTGTCATACACCGTTATTTCCAGAACTTCCGCGGGAGTTCCTGCAATACGTCCAGAATCACCGCCAGGATAATGATGATGATCCACCGTTTATGTTGGAACTCGCCCATTACGAGTGGATTGAACTGGCGCTGACCCTTGATGAGACAGATATTGATGAGATCGAAGTCAATCCGGCAGGTGATTTGTTAAGCGGAGTACCCGTTTTATCGCCCCTGCTCCAGCTACTCAGTTACCGGTATCCCGTTCAGCGGATAAGCATGGGTTTTCAACCCAAAACCGCACCTGCTGAGCCGACCCATTTACTGGTCTGGCGGCAACATGATTTCAAGATAAAGTTTATGCAGCTGAATGAAACATCGATGCTGTTATTGCAAAAAATGAAAGAAGAAACCGTCATGTCGGGTCTTGAATTACTGAACGATGTTGCAGGCGCCATCAACCATCCCAAGCCGGAGGTGGTTCTTGAGGCGGGTCATGCTTTACTGATCGAATTGAAAGAAAAGCAGGTCATACTCGGAACCCGGTCCTGACAGCAATCCATGCAAATAGAATCAGGCGCATCATATATGTCAGTGATCAAGCTCTATGACGACACCGCATCCCGCTTACATGAGGCTGGTAATTATCTATGGCCACTGCTACTCAGGCTCGTCTTGGCCTGGGAATTCTGGGAAGCCGGTCTGACAAAACTGCGCGGCAGTAACTGGTTTGCCGATATCCCATGGGCTGACTGGCAAAAGGGCTTTCCATTTCCTTTTGACCTGATATCTAATGATCTCAATTGGTTACTGGCCACCTGGGCCGAATTGGTTTTTGCAGTGATGTTGTTGCTGGGTCTGTTCACACGTTTTGCAGCTGTCTCACTGGTTGTGGTCACCATGGTTGCAACTGCCGCCGTCCACTGGCCCGCCGAATGGAGCAGTCTTGCGGCGCTATGGGAGGGTTATGTCATCACCTCCAATGGCGGTGGAAACTTCAAGCTGCCGTTGTTATTTGTGGTAATGCTGTTGCCGTTGGTCTTTAACGGCGGCGGAAAGCTTTCGCTTGATCAACTGCTGATCATGGTATCAGGGCGGGATCAGCAAATGGAAAATCATGCCAATGGCCTGCAATCCGCCGGCCTGGTTCTGTTAATGCTGGGCCTGGCGAGTGTTTGGGTCGAACCAACATGGGGTATACCTTTGCTGGCCGCATCTGCCTTGGCAATATTGATACCCGCATTAAGGGTGCGTTTCATGTAAGGCACCGTTAAACGGTCTCACCTTCTCCTGAATATAAGATTACGGGGATTCGGTAAATGGTATTGCCAGGGGGGTTAGTGTGAAGCCTTGCCGGCGCAGTAAATTGAGCAGTCCTTCTTCACCCGGCAGATGTAATGCGCCAACGGCCACGAAAACCGTTTTGTTTTCCAGTTGCTGCAGCAGGACCTGAGCCATGCGCCTGTTCCGTGCATGGATACCTGATTCAATAAAATAATTACTGGCGCTCTCATCTATTGATTCGAATTGCTCGTCAGAAAGCACTTGTAGAGCCACCAGGTTATTTTCCAGGTAGGCGTCGACCATCTGGTCATGTACTTCAACTACCCGGTCATATTCTGCAATCGCCTGATCCAGCAATGATAATTGCATTGCCATTGGCATTTCTTCTAAAAAAGATAACTGCTGCTCGAGTGTTTCCAGACCCACTACCTCAAGCCCACTCCCGGATGCCCTTAATGATAGGGAAAAGTCCATAAAAAACCCGGTTTCAGGTGGTGGTGTACTTAGCATTAACATGACAGCCCATGGCTTCATACGGCTAATAAATTCCGCGGGAACCTGGTTACCCGACAAGGCTGACTGAAGGGCAGTAAAGCGTTCGTTACCTATGACTGATTCCAGGGTTTGTCCCGGCGGGTAATTCATGTACCCGGTTAGCCGCTCCAGGGTGGCCACGTTCGGAACCATTTCCATCGCAAACACTTGGTTTCCCTTGAGCTTGCTTAGAAATATCTCTGAAAAATCAAGTACGCGAGGGTCTTCGCTATGAATTGTCCCCAACAGGTAACCAGCCTGTTGACCATTTTTCTGAATAGACCAAAACAGTGCACGGTCTGACGCATTATCCTGGCTGGCTGGCACGGCAAATGGCCCCATCAACATCAGCAAGCCGAGGAACAGAAGGAAAAATACTGATGATCGAGTCATTTTAAATGGCATTTTGAAACACATTCCCTTATTCTCGCAGGCTTTATTGCCGGAATCCAATATGCCTCGAATTGCTGATCGTTTCAGGGGTTTCTTACCTGTTGTTGTGGACTTGGAAACGGGTGGCTTTAACCCGAAAACCGATGCCATACTGGAAATCGCCGCCTGCATATTGTGTATGGACGACTTTGGCCGCATAAAAATCGCTGAAACCATTGCCGTGGAAATCGAACCCTTCAGAGGTTCCCGAATCGAACCCAGTTCGCTGGAGTTCACCGGTATTGATCTGGATAACCCGGAACGAAACCCTGTCAGCGAAAAAGAGGCAATAACCAGTATATTTCTACCGGTCAGACAGGAGTTGCGAGCCACCGACTGCCAACGAGCCATCCTGGTAGGTCATAACCCCTCGTTTGATCTTTCATTTCTCAATGCTGCGATTGACCGGGTTAGCTACAAACGCAATCCGTTCCATCCATTCAGCTCCTTTGATACTGCAACACTTGGCGGACTGGCGTTTGGTCAGACCGTACTGGCACGTGCCGTTCAGGCAGCCAGCATCGACTGGGATGAATCATCAGCGCATTCGGCAGAATACGACACCGTTAAAACTGCCGAATTATTCTGCGCCATCGTCAACCGCTGGAAAATTCTCACCGGATTATAAGGCAAAACAACTGTCAACCAGTGGCACAGTCATCCCGGAAATGCGTAGTATTATCCGAGACCTCCTGAAGCTCCCGGAATAGTACGAAAACGGCTTCTACAAAGATCATGGAAAATGGATGGAGTTCCCGGGTTCCGCTATTCGCGGCCCCGGGATGACGTTGCTAATTGCAAACTCTTGACTTTTGTTCAGTTCTAATTTTTGAATTTGATACCATAACCACCGCCACCCGGTGTATTGATCGTTAACGTTTGTCCCTCAAGCGCATCAAAGCGAACCTTGCCCGGCAATTCCTGACCATTCAACTCATTACGGCCACATTTGGCCGAAAGCCCGCCTTCCAATCCCCATGGGGGGTATTTTCGCCGTTCTGTCAGCAGCGAGACTTCAGCATCCTCCAGGAAACGGTACTGGCGCGTTACACCATTACCACCCCGGTGTTGCCCCTCACCCCCTGAGCCTCTTCTGACAGCGTACTTCTCAATTCTCAAAGGGTAATTCAATTCCAACACTTCCACCGGTGTATTCAGCGTATTGGTCATATGACTGTGACGGGCTGAACGTCCATCGCAATCACCTGATGCACCCATACCGCCAGCCAGTGTTTCATAATAATCCCACCCCTGGCTGCCGCGGCGGCCCATTGCGAGGTTATTCATCGTGCCCTGGCTGGCTGCGGCAAACTGACCGGGCAAGGCCTGCGCCAGGGCGCCACATACAACATCAACAATTCTGCTACTTGTCTCTACATTACCGGCAGCAACAGCTGCACACGAGCGTGCATTTACCAGGCATCCCGCTGGAGCCTTGATATTGACACCCTGTAAGGCACCGTGACAGGCCGGAGTATGCGATGGCATCAAACATCTGAAAACATAAAAAACTGCTGCTGCGGTCACCGGCATGGGGCAATTCAGGTTTCCTTCGACCTGAGCTGCTGTACCGGCAAAATCTACCTCCACGCCCGAATCGTCAACATTGACTGTGACCCTGACAGGAATATCGTTATGACCGTGTCCATCATCATCGAGATAGTCCTGGAATTGGTACTGCCCGGCAGGTATGTCTGCAAGGCTTTGAGAAACCAGTGACCGTGCCCAGGCCTGAAGGCTGCTTTGCTGTTGTTTAAACTCAACCGTGCCCAGCTCCCCGACCAATTCCTGCAACCGTCCCGCGCCAAGCAAATTCGCTGCAATCTGTGCGTTGAAATCTCCCCTGGAAGTGTCCGGGCTGGTCAACGCCTGCAGAATGGATTGCAGAAAATCTTCATCCACTTTTGCATTTCTCATCAACAGGGTCGGTGGAATAAGAATACCTTCCTCCGCCAGTGTCCGGCTTACGGGCATGGAACCCGGCGCGTCCGAACCAATGTCAGCATGATGTGCCCGGTTAGCACAGAAACCCACTAACTCATCAGCGACAAAAACCGGGGCAACCAGGGTGATATCCGGCAGGTGAGTCCCACCTTTGTAAGGATCGTTCAGAATCAGCATGTCGCCCGCATGCCATTCGCGGCTTTCTACCAGGTCGACCATGGCGAAGGCCATACTGCCGAGATGCACGGGAATATGCGTGGCCTGGCCCAACAAGTGGCCTTCCCGATTGAAAAGCGCACAGGAATAATCCAGACGGTCACGTATATTGGGAGAAAAAGCGACCCTTCCGAGCATTGCACCCATCTCTTCACAAATGGCCGCAATTGCGCTGGAAAACAAACCCAGTTCAACACTATTGAATGGGCTGGTTTTCAGTGTGCTCATACTCAGGGCTTACTCAGGATAGTCTCAAAATTAAGCTCTGCTGCCACGCCGAGTTCACTGGCAAATTGTGCGGCCCTGGCCTCTAGCCCGGTCTCACTTTCAGCAGTCACTGTCACATGACCTATTTTGCGGCCTTCCCGTGGAGTCTTGTGATAATCATGCCAATGCATAGCCTGCGAAAGAAATTGATCAACAGATTGTTGCGTGGCAAATGCAGGCATTTCTCCCAGCAGGTTGAACATCACAGCGTATGAAGTGCTGTGGGTCTCACCCAGGGGTAAACCGCAAATGGCGCGTAAATGGTTTTCAAACTGTGATGTGCCAGCGCCATCGATACTCCAGTGACCTGAATTATGCACTCTTGGCGCGAACTCATTTGCCAACAGTTCGCCATCCATGAGAAACAGCTCAAGTGCCATCACACCGGTGTAGTCGAGATGATCCAGTAAACTTTTAATCATCACTTCTGCACGTGCCTGTAGTTGCTGATCAAAAGCCGGAGCCATGCTGACCGCCAGTATTCCCTCACGGTGCAGGTTTCGGGTCAACGGCCAGTACACAGTCTCGCCATCCCGGCCACGGGCGGCAATGATCGAACATTCAGCCTGGAATGGTACGAACCCCTCGCATATGAGTTCAGAATCACCCAGTGACTGCCAGGCACGTTCCAGATCCTCCTGAAACCTCAAAACTGCCTGGCCCTTCCCGTCATATCCAAAGCGGCGGGTTTTCAGCACGCATGGCAATCCTATTTTCTCGACAGCAGCGATCAGATCAGGACGACTTGCCACCGGATAAAAAGGCGCTACCGGTATGCCAAGTTCCTGCATCATGGTTTTCTCACGCAACCTGTCCTGGCTTTGATACAGGGCGCGGGGTGGTGGATAAACCGGGCACAATGATTCAATCAGGCTGGCGGACACCTCCGGGACGTTCTCAAAATCGAAAGTCACAACATCGGAGCGTTGGCCCAGGTCCGTCAGTGCTGCTTCATCGTCCCAGCCTGCACAGATATGTTCACCGAACTCTGCCGCACATGCATCAACAGCCGGATCCAGAAAAATGAATTTCAGACCCAACGGCAGACCTGCCTGTGCAAGCATACGAGCCAGTTGACCGGCACCAAGGATTCCTACTGTCTTAATCATCCGGGACTCGGTTGGCTCAGAACCGCTTCTGTACGCGAGAGTCTGAACTCTTCCAGCGAGCGCCGAATTTGCGGGTATTTATTGCCCAGGATCGCTGCCGCCAACAACGCGGCATTGGTCGCACCTGCATCACCTATCGCCAGCGTGCCAACAGGAATACCGGCAGGCATCTGCGCTATGGATAACAGCGAGTCCATGCCATTCAATGTCCTGGATTTTACCGGAACACCCAGTACTGGCAGAGAGGTCTTGGCTGCCACCATACCCGGCAGATGGGCTGCGCCACCGGCACCGGCGATAATGACTTCCAGACCGCGATCTATTGCGCTGCCGGCATACTCAAACATCAGGTCTGGTGTCCGGTGAGCCGACACCACCTTGATTTCGTGAGGGACGGCCAACGCCGACAGGGTTTGGGCCGCATTTTTCATGGTTTCCCAATCAGACTGCGAACCCATTATCAGACCAACTAAAGCTTGTTCGTTTGCCACATTGACACTCCGGCAGGAAAGCGCCTAATTGTACCAGTGTGCCGCTTATGCAAACAGGGCCATTCATCAAGTGCTGCAGGCCTGATACAATACAGCTCTGCCAACCAACCGGATCTAAAAATGCCTGTTAATGGAAAATTACTTGAGATTCTCTGCTGTCCTGTCAGCAAAACTCCACTGACCGTGCTTGGACAGCAAAAATTGGATTATTTGAATGGTGCCATAAAAAATGGTGATGCCTTATTTGTTGATGGTGAAAAAGTCACGGAGCCACTACAGGAAGCTCTTATCACCGAAGATGGCAAAGTCATTTATCCCGTGCAGGACGATATTCCTGTCCTGTTAGAGGAAAAAGGTATAGGTACCACTCAATTTCAAAATTTCCAGTAGCCTTCCGGGCGGGTCAAATCGTAGCCAACAAACTGTTGGTTGTGGATTAATATCTCCTTACAGATCAACTCCTACACAATTCTGTCAGCAGGGTTCAGTATCCACAGGTATAGATTCCAGCCTGATCAAAAAGACATTGCCCTTGATTGCAAGCCTGGCAATGGGAGCCATGAGCAAGAGCAGTAACGCCGGACAGTCACTTGATAGCAGCTCTACCAGCGACCTGCTTGTCAGCCCAGCAACTTACCCGGGTTCAATATGTTGGCAGGGTCAAAAACTGCCTTAATACCCCGCATCCTTTCAATATCCTGCTCAGAGCGGCTATAGGAAAGATAGGCTTGTTTCAAAAGACCTATACCGTGTTCCGCTGAAATACTGCCGTTATGTTCACGGGTCAGTTCAAAGACATCGGGATTAACCCGCCCGCAAACACTCTCAAATTCCTCCACCGGCATATCCGCTGGTTTCAGGATATTCATGTGCAGGTTACCGTCACCAAAATGTCCATACCACAACACTTCAAAGTCTGGATAACGTGATTGGGCAAGCTCATCCAGATCACGCAAATAGCCAGGGATTTCTGAAATTCGCACGGACAGATCATTTTTATATGGCGTATATTTCGTGATGGCTTCGGATATGCCCTCCCGGTAACGCCACAAATCTGCAGCCTGGGCTTCACTCTGACTGATCACACCATCAAGGACTGAACCATCCTCAAGACAGAATTCAAATCGCTGTAAAGCCAGATCTTCGGTGTCGGTGTCAGGACAATCAAATTCAAGCAAAGCATAATACGGTGTTTCAGTATCCATGGGTGCAGGCAGATCATGTCCCGATCTCACATATGACATGGCTGCGCCGGACAGAAACTCAAAGGCTGTCAAGTTCATAGCATCATTGAACTGTCTGAAAACCGTCATCATTCCATCAAGACTGCTGACAGCCAGCAGCATTACGCGTGATGGTTGGGGCGGGTCGGTCAATCGTAATGTAGCCTCAACTATCAACCCCAGTGTGCCTTCACTGCCGATGAACAGGTGTCTCAGATCATAGCCGCTGGCATTCTTGACTAAACCGCTATTGCACTCTATCAGTTCGCCGCGGCCATCAATGACCTTGAGCCCGACCACCTGATCGCGTGTTAAGCCATATCGCAATACACGGATACCACCGGCATTGGTGGCGATATTGCCACCGATCTGGGATGAGCCCTCCGAAGCAAAACTGACCGGATAATACAGGTTCTGCTGATTTGCATAATCCTGTATCGCCTGGGTTACCACACCTGGCTCAACCGTCAGTGTCCTGTCCACAGGATTGAAGCCGATGATTCGTCGCATCCGGTCAAACGACACCACCACCTCACCAGCGTCTGCAATAGCACCGCCGCTCAACCCCGTGCGTCCACCGGAAGGAACCAGTGGAATCTGATGCGCCCTGGCCAAGACTACAAGTTTGGCCACTTCATCGCTGTTATGGGGAAAAACGACCGCAGTGGCATCCGGGGTTCGAAACCGCGTCCAGTCGCAACCATGGCTTTCTAAAACCGCGGGTTCTGTACTAATTTCCAGTTCCGGGCAGTGAATTTTCAGGGGCTTCAAACGATTGTCTTTCTGTTCAGTATACATTCGATATTTCCGGTTGATATCAGGGTAGGCTAACGCGACAATGAAGCTTAATTCATATGCCGGAAACAAAACCAGACCGATGAGCAATTCTGAACGAAATTACTCGCTCGACAAAGCCAAAATTAAATTTCTTTTGCTGGAGGGACTTCATCCCCGAGCCCGTGAAATCATCGAAAATGAAGGTTATACAAATATTGTGGAGAAACCCGGCGCCTTGACGCCGGAAGAACTGAAGCAGGCTTTAAAAGGTGTACATTTCGTTGGAATACGCTCGCGCACTCAATTAGACACCGCCGCCATTAATGCGGCTGACCGTCTGACTGCAATCGGTTGTTTCTGCATAGGCACCAACCAGGTTGAACTGCAGTACGCCGGCCAAGCCGGAATACCCGTTTTCAACGCACCTTTTGCAAACACCCGCAGTGTCGCCGAGTTGTCACTGGCAGAAATCATTATGTTAATGCGTGGAATACCACAGAAAAATGCCGCCGCGCACCGTGGTGAGTGGCTTAAATCCGCTACCGGTTCAACCGAAATTCGCGGTAAAACACTTGGCATTGTCGGATATGGCCATATCGGTTCCCAACTTGGCATCATTGCTGAAAGCATGGGTATGCGTGTAATTTTTCAGGATATTGAAAACAAACTGCCATTGGGTAATGCAGAAGCGCGGTCCAGTCTTGAAGCCCTGTTGAAAGAAGCCGACGTGGTGTCGTTGCACGTACCGGACACAGCGGAAACCCGCAACCTCATGTCTGCCAGCCTGATCAACTCGATGCGCAAGGGAAGTTATCTGATCAACGCTGCACGCGGCACTATTGTTGATATTGATGCATTGAGCAAGGCCTTGCAATCCGGCCATATTGCCGGTGCTGCAATAGACGTATTCCCACGTGAGCCCAAATCAAATGACGATCGTTTCGAGTCGCCGCTGGTTGGACTGGATAATGTTCTACTGACACCGCATATCGGTGGCAGCACCCTGGAAGCCCAGGAAAATATTGCCATTGAGGTTGCCAGCAAGCTGGTGCGTTACAGCGACAACGGTACCACCCGTTCGGCGGTCAACTTTCCGCAGGTGTCACTGCCTGACCATGGACTGACGCGCCGCATCATGCATATTCACCATAATGAACCTGGTGTACTAAACAGCATTAACCAGATATTTTTTGGAAACGAGGTCAATATTGCCGCGCAATATCTACAGACCGAAGGCGATATCGGTTACGTCGTGATGGATGTCGAGTCCGATAATATAAGTGCCCTGATGAAAGACCTGGCTGAAATCCCGGCCACTATCCGCACCCGTATTTTGCACTGATTTACCAATTGTCCGCAGATTCGGGTATCCTGATTATGTGTTGTAACATGTTTCATGACTCATAAGAGGTCTGTAATAAATGTATAAACGTCCCACCATATTCGTATTGTTAATCAGCATCTTGCTGGCTACTCCATTGGCAGCAAAGGATGCGAAACCACCCAAACTATTCGACAACTCCGATGAAATGAAGGTCACACTCTCAGGCCCCTGGCATACGATCAAGCGGAATGTCAAAAAGGATGCACTCTATCCCGTGCAACTCACCTATACAGGTGCAGATGGTCAACAACATACCATTGATGCTGAAGTTGCACCCAGGGGGATTACCCGCCGCTTACGTGTTTGTAAGTTCCCCCCTTTAAAAATTCATTTTGATAAGAAAGCATTGAAAGGATCGGAATTCAGAGGCAACAAATCTCTTAAGCTGGTGACGTACTGCAAGATCCAATCAAAATATGAGCAATACTACATCAAGGAATCCCTGATTTATCGTATGTACAACCTGCTGACTGACTACAGTTTCAGGGTCAAACCGATGATGATCGAGTACTTAGACAACGAAGGTAAGGATGACCCGATCACCCGTTTTGGCTTTCTGATCGAGGACATCGATGATGTGGCCAAGCGCAATGATTTGGAAAAACTATCGGTCGCAAAAATCTCGTATACCACCCTGGATCCTGCCAGCATCAGCATATTCACCATGTTTCAGTTCATGATTGGAAACCTGGACTGGGCGGCACTCAGTGGTCCGAAAAAAGATGAATGTTGCCATAATTCCAGACTGATCGGTGCCGGCAATGATATCAATCCGAAATACGGAATCCCCTATGACTTTGATTCATCCGGATTGGTCAACGCACACTATGCTGCACCGCCAGAGGGCTTGAAGGTCAGATCTATCCGCCAGAGACTCTACCGTGGTTTTTGCACTTACAATGACCAAATACCACAAACCGTTTCATTATTTAATGAGAAAAAGACGGAAATCCTGGCACTGGTTCAAAACGACCCACATCTGACTGACAGAAACAGTGAAAACACCGTTGAATATATCGAAGACTTTTACGAAATAATCAACAACCCGAAACTTCTGGATAGAAACATTATTGACAAGTGCCGGGGATCGGAATAATTTTTTCTGTCAGTGAATCGCCTGAAACGGCAGCTTCGTTGCCCTCAACGGGCTCTTGCTCTTCAGGCGGTGGTGCCAGCATCCTGGCGAGACGCTCTTTCAGCTGGGTGTTATTTGAATCGGCTTCAATCACCAATCGTAGATAGCCCTCCCGTTCGCTGTTTAACGATGGAAGCGGAATTCTCTTGTCACCGTAGATGGCTGTAGCACCATCCTGTGTCAATTCCAGCAATCCCTTGTGCGCACCGTAGTGGGTGGCAATGCCCGTATCGTTGGCTACAACACGCTGGTCAAAACGCGGCCAGACGACACCGCCCGTAGGTGTGTGACCGATGACGATACGCCTGGCACCATAGCGGTCAAGAATATTGTCCAGTGTCTGGCTGAAGATACCCTCCTCTTCCTCCAGAGCCAGACCGCGGTACCAGACCGGGCCCAGGGGATCGTTCATCGCGTTTACAACAGTGGGGTCATTCACCTGCATCGCGGCCATGACCTGTTCAGTCAGCGACTGGAGACTGAATTTACAGTACTTTTCACTGATGCCCCCATGTAGAAAAATGCTGTCATTGATCTGAATCGCAACCGCATTGTCACTTACCCATTTACCGTATTTGCCAGTCAACGACCATGCCTGCCGGTGTTCAACCCATCCCAACGGTACCTGCTGCTCCCACTCTCTGCGGAACGCCTCAAGATCCATTGTTTCAAAGTCCGGATTGTTGACCCGCATCCACTCAACTTGCCGATCCCATTGCATACTCTGCAGGCGTGCTGAATTTTTCGTCGCAAACGCCGCGTACTCCCCGGGTGAAACATAACGCAGGTCACCGATAACATTCATGGTCTCATGGTTGCCTATGAGCAGATGCACGTAACCGCCC
>JAOUCZ010000307.1 GCA_029859505.1 Lysobacterales bacterium
CGGCCGCTAAGCTCTATTTGACCCGCGTCATGATCCAACAGGGTTGAATCATGTCCACTGGCTTTAAGCAGACGTGAGACCACTTGTCCAAAGCGCCCGAATCCGGCAACGATTACAGGGGTTTCACCATCATCAATCTCATCATCATCCCGCTCACTACAGGTACTGGCAAGACGCGGTTGTATCACCTTTTCAAAAAAGATAATGGCAATGGGTGTCAACATCATGGAAAGCACAACTAGCAGGATCAGCTGATTGGCAATTTCAAAATTCAGCGCATTGCTCTGCAATGCAAATGACACCAGCAGGAAGGCAAACTCACCTCCCTGGGCAAGCAGGAAGCTGAACATCAGGTTATCGGCAATCTGCAACTTGAAAGCGCGGCCAAGAATAATCAGAATAAGGAACTTAAGAACCATCAGACCCACCACCAGGCCGAGAATCCGGACCGGCTCAGACAGCATCATCCCCAGGTTTATACTCGCGCCCACGGCAATAAAAAACAGACCCAGCAACAGACCCTTAAAGGGCTCGATACTGACTTCAATTTCATGCCGGAACTCACTGTCTGCCATGACTACACCGGCAACAAAAGTACCCAAAGCAGGCGACAGGCCCACTGCTCCCATTGCAAGCGTAATAACGACAATCAACAAAAGGGCGGTTGCGATGAAAATCTCGCCGCTACGTGTTTTTGCGATGTAACGAAAAACCGGCCGTGTCAGAAACCTGCCGGCAACCACGATCCCGACAACCACACCCAGTACCGACAGGGCTCTCAACCATCGTGGCTGATCTGATTCCAGTGTGCTCGTTGCATGCTGCAACGCCAGTGGGTCATCCATGAATATCGGCAGAGAAAGGAACGGTATGGCTGCCAGCATGAAAATGACCGCGACATCCTGAAACAGAAGAACTGAAAAACCACTCTGACCGGCAACGGTTTTCATCCAGCCTTTTTCATCCAGAGTCTGCAGCACAATAGCTGTTGATGACATTGAAAAAACCAGGCCAATAACCACTGCCGTTTGCCATTCAAAACCCGAAAAAGTACAAATCAAAGCGATGATGAGCGTGGTGATAACAACCTGCAGACCACCCAGCCCGATAATCGGCACACGCATGCGCCACAGAACCGAGGGTTGCAGTTCAAGACCCACAAGGAAAAGCATCAGGACCACACCAAACTCTGCAAAGTGCATGATATCCTGACCTTCATCACCTACCAGGCCCAGTATATTCGGACCGATAATGAGTCCTGCCAGCAAGTATCCAAGCGCGGAACCTAACCCGAGGCGTTTTGCTATTGGAACTGCGATGACCGCCGCAGCAAGATACACAAATGCCTGCATGAAATAACTGTCCGTCATCGGGTTGTCTCCATTCTGGGTCTATTCAATATTGCGGAGGGTAGCAACAAGCTTCCCATTTCTATTCAGCACAGTTATGCGATTGCATACAGGCGTGGCTGTCATCGCTGCGTTCTATCTGAAACGTTGCATGTGAGATTTTAAACCTGTCCTTCAATTGAGATGCAAGGTGATGTAAAAACTCATCATCTTCCGGTGGCTCGGGCATCAGCAAATGTGCAGTCAAAGCGGTTTCTGTCGTGCTGAGGGGCCAGATGTGCAGGTCATGCATGCCTTCAACACCGGGCTGAACGGATAACCAGGCTCGAATCTCATTTGGATCCATACCACGTGGCACCGCATCAATTGCCAGGTTAAGCGAATCACGCAACAGACCCCAGGTTGACCAGAAAATCACCACGGCGATCAACAGGCTGCTCATTGGATCAAACCATTTCAGCCCGAATTTCCAGATCACAAACCCCGAGACGACGACACCGAGTGAAATAAGCGCATCGGCCGCCATGTGCAGATAGGCACCACGTATATTGAGATCATGATCTTTTCCCGACACAAAGAACCAGGCGGTTACTGAGTTGATTACAACACCGATGCCTGCAACAACCATAATGGTCTGTCCGGCAGGCTCTGAAGGTGTGACAAACCGGTTAATGGCTTCCCAGCCAATAACTACCACAGCCGCCAGCAATAACAGGCCACTAAACATGGATGCCAGGATCGTGGCACGGGAATAACCATAGGTTCGTCGTAGCGAAGGTTGCTTACCGGCCAGGTAGTTTGCACCCCAAGCCAACAATAGGCCCAACACATCACTCAGGTTGTGACCCGCATCGGTAATCAGTGCCAGAGAGTCCGCAGCCACACCATAGAAAACCTCAACCACCACGAAAATAAGATTGAGCGCCACACCGAAAGCGAAGGCACGGTTGTAGTCCGGTGCTGCATGATGATGATGGTGTGTCTCCCGGCTCATATCCTTGTATTTTTCCTTTCCTACCGCCATTGAGTGATATGTATCAAATACTATGCAAATCATACTTGAACTGGTCACTGCATGGTTGGACAATGCACTACTCGGAAGTAAACCTGCAAAACGGAAGTAAGCGAAATGGGTACTAAATACAAGATTTGGTTCAACGGTGAAATGCGTAATTTTGAAGATTGCACCGTACACGTCCTGAGTCATGCTCTGCACTACGGTTCATCTGTATTTGAAGGAATTCGCGCCTACAAAACACCACAGGGTCCAGCATTTTTCCGACTGGACGATCACTTGAAGCGCTTATATTATTCGGCAGCCATTTACCGGATTCCGATTCGTTACAGTTTTGAAGAACTCCGCGAAGCCTGTTTTGAAGCAGTGCGCAGCACCGGACTGGAAAGCTCCTATATCAGACCGCTGGTTGCACGTGGCGCATGTGGACTGGGTGTAATTCCCAAGGACATGAACTCTGTCGATGTATCCATCATGGTCGACTCCTGGGGCGCTTACCTGGGTGAAGAGGGTCTTAAGAACGGTATCAGGGCCTGCATCACCTCATGGCAGCGTCTTGCACCAAATACTGTCCCAACCGGCGCCAAGGCGGGCGGAAATTACCTGTCCAGCCAGTTAATTGGCTTAGAAGCCAAAGATCGTGGCTATGATGAAGGTATCGCGCTTGGCCATGACGGATTACTTAGTGAAGGTGCAGGCGAAAACCTGTTCTTGGTCAGTAACGGCAAAATTCTGACGCCACCGGCCTCTGCTTCTATACTGAGCGGCATTACCCGTGATACCGCTTTCGAACTGGCAGCTGACCTTGGTATTCAAGTCACCGAACAAACATTGTCACGCGAACAACTCTACGGCGCCGACGAAGCCTTTTTTACCGGAACTGCAGTGGAAGTAACACCAATACGCCAGATTGACCACATCACCATCGGTAACGGTGGCTGCGGTCCGCTGACTAAACAAATTCAGGCAGCATTTTTCGGGCTATTCACCGGTGAAACAGAGGATAAGCGTAACTGGTTAAGTCACCTGTAATCCGGATGATTGTAATTGACTGACAAAATTCGTCAGTTAGTTAACATATAACGTCCAACTATTTAGTTTCCGCACCACAACAAGATACCTGATTTCATGTATCTTGTTGTTTCTAAACACCATAGTCTCAAATCCTTCCACTTGGCGCAATTTTTGCATATTAAAGGGGGAAGGTTATGAGCTTGGGGGACAAGCAAGGGGAGTGATCAAAGTGCCAATTAGGGGTTGGCACGATGATCGAAAAAATAGGGGAGTGTGGGCTACAGGGCTTAAACCACCAGTCGCCCACCAGGAAAAGAGATCCGCCCATAGCGGGTCTTTTTTTTGTCAAAAATTGTCAGTTATATAACAAATAGTGTCGAATAATTTTATTCCGCACCACACATAAAACACCTGACTTCAGCTACCTTGTTGTTTTTACATGCTATTACCGGCCCCTCTCTTTTTGGCACATAAATTGCATATTAAAGGGGGAAGGTTATGAGCTTGGGGGACAAGCAAGGGGAGTGATCAAAGTGCCAATTAAGGGTTGGCACGATGATCGAAAAAATAGGGGAGTGTGGGCTACAGGGCTTAAACCACCAGTCGCCCACCAACAAAAAAGATCCGTTTATAACGGGTCTTTTTTTTTCTACAAAAATGCACAAGCTTCAAAAGGGTATCAGCGTATAACCCTCAGACTGCAAGCGAACATGCGCCGTCATTGCTGAAAGCGCCAGGCTTACTGCAGGATTAAGCTCATTTTCGGCAAACCCCCGATATGACGCCGTCTGACCACACAGGTAAATTT
>JAOUCZ010000308.1 GCA_029859505.1 Lysobacterales bacterium
GAGTGAATGATAAAAACGACAATTTGCGTGAAGACATAATGACCGGTGTCGCTGAAATGTTTGAGGGTTACCCGTTCCGGGCCGGTCAATAAAATTGGCCAGGAGCCTGACGGGATTGACCGATCGTAGCGAGAGCAAGGTGAATTGATGCGCAGCATCAAGAGAAGGTGCCCTGGGGTAAAAGCCGATTTGAGTCAGGTTTTTCGGTCTTTTATGAAAACTAGGTACCGCGTGTAACGATAAAGAGCGGGAAATCTGGCCAAACTCGGGTTTTTCGCACGACCACATGGATGTGGGAGGTAGAGTAACGCAGGAGCTGTTTGCCGAGTAGAGCATGTTAATCCCGACAGGCTCCTAGTTTAATTAAAGGCGGGAGTATTATCTCCCGCCTTTTTTGTTACCTCCATTTCTTGTAAATTAAAGGCACCAATTCCGGTTTCTATCCTTTCGCGTGACATACCGGCACCTTTTCCAGACATAGGTTTAGCACATGAACACTCTTGATTCCGTACGCAAACTCCAGACCAGGATGGGGCAATCCATCATCGGTCAGGAGTCAGTCATTGAACAGCTCATCATTGGATTGCTGGCCAACGGCAACATTCTCATGGAAGGCCTGCCCGGTCTGGCCAAAACACGAGCTGTCAAAAGCATGGCTAAAAACATGGATACGGATTTTTCACGTATCCAGTTCACACCGGACCTGCTGCCCTCGGATATCACCGGTAGCGAGGTGTTGTACACGGAATCCGGCCAACCAACCTTTCGTTTTGAAGCCGGCCCGATATTTGCCAACATCGTACTGGCAGATGAAATCAACCGGGCGCCTGCAAAGGTTCAGGCCGCACTGCTTGAAGCCATGGAAGAACGGCAGGTCACCGTTGCCGGCACGACTCACAAGATGCCTGAATTATTTATTGTCATGGCAACACAAAATCCGATAGAACAGGAAGGTACCTACCCTTTACCGGAAGCACAGATGGACCGTTTCCTGCTGCATGTCTATATCGACTATGGAACCGAAGAAGCTGAAGCACAGGTCATCCGCCTTGTTCGTGGCGAAGAAGGCCCATCTGGTTCATCTGAGGATGCTGAACCAGTAATTCAGCAGGTTATTTTTGATGCTCGTCAGGAAATCAACAAGGTCCAGGTTTCAGATGCCATTGAAAAGTACATGGTTGACCTGGTATTTGCGACACGCTACCCCGGTCGTTACGATGAAAAACTTGCCTCATGGATACGCATCGGGGCGAGTCCCCGGGGAGCCATCGGCCTGGATAAGTGTGCGCGTGTACATGCCTGGCTAAATGGCCGCGACCATGTCTTACCCGACGATGTCCGGGCCGTTGTGCACGGAGTGTTTCGTCATCGTATTGCACTGAGTTATGAGGCCAATGCCGATGGTGTTTCAAGTAACGATGTGATCGATGAAATTCTTAAGCTGGTCGCTGTAGCCTGATATTTTCCCGGTGCTCAGTTGGATGAAACACTCAACAGGTAAATTGACCGTCAGTTCTCTTTATGGATAAGACAAATAGCCAAAAAAGCGATGCTCAGACTTCCGGTATTTACGTGCAACTGGATGAACTGGTTCGTTTGCAGCACAAGGCGTCTGGCTTCAGCTTTCTACCCAGGCAACCCGTTCACAGTATTCTGAGTGGTCGACACACATCAAAACTGAGAGGGCGCGGGCTCAATTTTGAAGAGCTGCGTAATTACCTGCCCGGTGACGACACCCGCAATATCGACTGGAAGGTAACCGCGCGTACGCACACACCTTATGTCCGTGTTTACACGGAAGAAAAAGATCGCACCGTCTGGCTGCTTGTTGATCAGCGGGTCGGTATGTTTTTTGGTAGTCAGAAACGTATGAAATCAGTGGTTGCTGCTGAGGTTGCAGCCATATCCGCATGGCGGGTGCTGAGCGTGGGAGACCGCGTCGGCGCGCTTGTATTCGATGACACCGAAGTGTCTGTCATACCACCGCACAGAAGCCGCGAAAGGGTGATGCAAATTCTCAAACAGGTGGTTAAAAAGAACCATGCATTGAGCGCCAATCCGGATTTAAAACCCGACGCCGGTAAACTGAATGAGGCCTTGAAACAGATCAACCACCTGGCGAGGCATGATTGCCTGGTTTGTCTGATAACCGACGGAGATGGTGTCGATGCCGAGACACGCAGGCATGTCACCCGGCTTTCAGAGCATAACGATGTACTCACAGCCCTGGTCTACGACCCGCTGGAAAAGGATATGCCTTCTGCCGGCCGTCTACGCTTTGCCAACGATGTGGGTCAACTTGAGGCTGATACTTCGAACAAGAAATTACGCCAGGGTTTTCAAAACGAATTTGAAAAGAAACTGGAGCGCATACAGTCCGCATCACGCCGGTTTTCCATACCCGTACTCATGCTGGATACCAATAACCCCGTAGCTGACCAGTTGCGTGATGCGTTCGGACATCATCAGGCCGCCAAAAGGTTTTGAAGATGGACGGACCTATTAAATCTCAGGACCCAGCCAGCCTGCAGAACCTGAATGACATCGTGCTACCCGAAGCCGTCGGCTGGTGGCCGTTGGCCTCCGGCTGGTACTTTCTTATTGGATTGTTACTGCTGGTATTGTCCTGGTTTACTTACAGGTTGATACGGCGCTGGATCAACAATCGCTATCGGCGCACCGCCCTGCAACAATTACGGTTACTTTCTGAAAGCATCCGGAACACTGACAAACGGGATACCAGTCTGAGGCAAATACCTGTCCTGCTCAAACGAACTGCACTTTCGGTTTACCCAAGGAGTCAGCTTGCTTCATTAACAGGCAGAAGTTGGCATGACTTTCTTAACTCAAAAGTCAGTAAACCCTCGTTTTCGAAATCCTCCGCTGACCTGCTGAATAAGATTTCCTTCTCCGTCGGAGACTTGAGCAAAGTTGATACACAGGCCGCAGATGACCTACTAGAGGCCTGTCATCACTGGTTGAAGCATCATCGACCGGCAAACTCCCCGCAAACGGATATGGAAGCCTAAATCATGCTGACCATTGCCTATCCCTGGTTATTTCTATTGCTACCGCTGCCATGGTTGGTGCGTAAACTGCTGCCAACCCACAACGAGCGCAAGGCGGCCGTGCGTGTGCCTTTCCTGCAACGCCTGTCACGTCTGGCCGGTCTGCAACCCGGAAGCGGTGTGGCAGTAACCAGACGGCCTCTGTCGCAGTGGCTGATGCTAAGCCTGACCTGGTCGCTTATCGTTGTTGCCATCACCCGCCCCCAATGGCTGGAAGAACCAATCATCAAGGAACTGCCAATGCGTGATTTGCTGGTTGCGGTGGATCTTTCCGGCTCAATGGAAGCACAAGATTTCACGGATAGTGAAGGCAATTCCGTCGACAGGCTAACCGCCGTCAAAGAAGTCCTGGATACATTTTTCGCACGCCGTGATGGCGACCGGGTCGGACTGATTTTGTTCGGATCGGCTGCTTTTGTACAGGTACCGTTCACCGATGACCTGGAAGTTGTCAGGGAGTTGCTGAAAGAAGCACAAATTCGCATGCTCGGACCTCGAACCATGCTGGGCGATGCCATGGGGCTGTCGATCAATCTATTTGAACGCAGTGAGGTTGAGGAACGTGTCCTGATTGTCCTCACCGACGGCAACGACACCGGCAGTCTTGTGCCACCCGAACGCGCTGCGGAAATAGCCCGTGACAACGGTGTGGTTGTATACACGGTTGCTATCGGGGATCCGGCTGCGGTTGGTGAGCAGGCACTGGATGAAAAGACACTTGAAAATATCGCAGACATCACCGGCGGTGGTTATTTCCATGCAAATGACCGGCAGGAACTGGAAGCCATTTACACCCGTCTGGATGAAGTTAACCCCCGACAGGTAGAAACTCAAAGTTACCGCCCCTTGATCGATCTGTTTGAATGGCCATTGGCTGCCAGTATGCTGCTGACATTGTTCTATATCATGTTGCTTGAAGTGCGCTTACGTTTGCGCAACCGGCAGCACGATGACGCTGGTGTACAGGAGCCTGCAGGCTGATGGACTTGCTGGCATCTCTCGAGCAATTTCATTTCCTGCGGCCTGCGTGGTTATTGCTCATGATCCCGGCAGGTTTTTTGGTTTGGTCTGTGTATCAAAGAAGCGATTATTTGTGGGCGTGGAGA
>JAOUCZ010000309.1 GCA_029859505.1 Lysobacterales bacterium
GGAATACAAGATACTCTTCGATGAGTTGCCGTCAGAAACACTGGGTGTGCGCGGTCACATTGGAATCCAGCGGGCTATACGACAAGAACCCGCAACATATGAATGATCTGCTTTTGCGTGTAATGCTTTCTTGCCATGTCATGACCCCTCGTTCCCAATGAAAGTCTCTCTTACTGAGATTCGGCTAGCAATCTCCGCTTCTGGCCGCTTGCAGCACTTCATGATGCTTAAGATTACACTTGGTGAATAACAGCTATACGTCCAGAAGCGGCTATAGGATAGGGGAAAAATTCATCGTCGCGTATAGCGGGAAACGGCCAGAAGCCGCCATTCCTGCCAGTAAATTTAAGCTTCAGTTAAGCTAACTAGTATTAAGATAAAATTGTATTACTGACAGCTATCCCTTCGCCAGATTATTCTAATAAGTTTGCAAAAAAGAAACCAATAACCTCCCGATCCGATAGCGGCCATGGCCCGGCTTTTGGGCTCAATCTTTCATGTCAACCGGGAGGAAACGCGATGAAGATTCAGACGATAATCATTTTGGTTGGAAGCATTTTGATAGGTGGGTCCGTTTTTGCTAAACCGCCTGAAGAAATTTGTGACCCACTCAAAGAGTTGACAAACGGATTGTACGGTCTTTGTGTCGCATTCTGCGGCAACCATCCCTCAGGCGATCTAGGGACACTTGAACTGTCTAAGCCCCAACTGAGCCTCTTGCAGGCCTACAACAGGATTCGCGGCGACGATGATCCCACTATGCCGTGTTTCAAAGGATGTCCATGCTTCACAACGGATGAAGCAGAGTTAGTTGCAACGCATTCGGATTTCCTTCAGTGCCACAATTTTCTTGATGAGGAAACGGGAGAACAAGACCAGGAAATTGAGGTATTAGGAGATATTGATGCGAATGGTCATGCTCAAACCAAAGCGAACGTTTCTGCGGCGCTTTCATTTCCAGAACCGGAAGTAGCACTCGCGGCTTGTCAATGGGTCTATCTGAACGATGTGTCATCGATATACATAGGAAAAGAGTGGACAGGTAATTACTTAGACACTGAAGATCGACGTAAATACGAGGATTGTCAGGACGTCATTTACCATATTTTCGAGCAGTATCAATTGCCATGTGAGAGTGAACCCGAGTGCTTGAGGAGGATAGCGACAGAAAGCCCGAATATCGAAGATCTATTTGTCGAAATGGATGGCCATCTGGTAAATGACCCGCTCGAAACATGCGTGAACAAAAACCAAATTGCTAGGGTTGACTGGTATTGGGGTGACGGAAGTTTTGAATCTTTCAATGTGACAGCTGGCGGATTTGTTGACCCTTTCCCAAACTCCCACATTTATGAAGACCATGGATTTTATGCCGTATTTATTTACGCCTATGACAATGACGGAATCATGATCTCATTCACTACACGTTTGTTGATACTTCTGGGGTAGTATTCTGTGAATAGCCTCGACCGCTCGCTGAAATGAGAGGTTTCTCTTTGCATCGAGCAGAGAATTGTCACAAATCCAGAAGGCAGTTTCTGTGATCTTCTGGATAGTGATGTAAAAACGGAATGAGATTTCATGAACCATCCAAAAGCACTTAATCATGACTGCATCTGGCCGTTACCTGCATATCGCCAGTTAAGTGACTGATATTCCGCTTTCCGTCGCATAGCGGACGGTCACCAAGTCGAATTTTCAGCGAAGCTACGGACTGCAAACGGCCAAAACCGGTCCTATTACTCAGACTGATTTGATGTTTAGTTTGGCATTTTGCGAATGAACGGCTAATCTTAACCACAACCTTGGCCACGCAGAAGCCAGCCCTTGTCATTATTCAACGAACTCAAGCGCCGTAATGTCTTTAAGGTAGGCATTGCCTACGTGGTGGTGGCCTGGCTGGTTGCGCAGGTACTACAACTGATATTCGAAAGTTTCGGCACGCCCGACTGGGTGATGAAGACAGTGCTCGTGTTATTGGCCACCGGCCTGCCGTTCGCGTTATTTTTTGCCTGGGCCTTTGAGATGACACCCGGAGGACTCAAACGCGAATCTGAGGTGGACCGCACGCAATCCATTACCCCGCAGACCGGCAAGAAGCTCAACACTGTGATCTTTGCGGTCATGGGGCTGGCAATCGCTTATTTTACCTATGACAAGTTCGTGCTGACGGCTGGCCGCGATGCTGCTCTGATAGAAGCGACAACACAGGCTGTGTCTGAACAGGCCGCCACAGAGGAAGCATCGACTGAATCAGATAAATCCATCGCCGTATTGCCTTTCGTCAACATGAGCGATGATGCCAGCAACGAGTATTTCTCAGACGGTCTCTCGGAAGAACTTCTCAATATGCTCGTGAAAATTCCGGAATTACGAGTGGCTGCCCGCACGTCTTCGTTTTCTTTCAAAGACAAGGACCTGAAGATTTCCGAGATCGCGCAGGAATTGAATGTCAGTCACGTATTGGAAGGCAGTGTGCGTAAATTCGGTGACAAAGTGCGAATTACTGCGCAATTGATCAAGGCAGAAGACGGCTTTCACCTGTGGTCGGAAACCTACGACCGTGAACTGGACGATATTTTTGTGGTGCAGGACGAAATCGCATCCAAGGTGGCGAACGCGCTCCAGGTCACCTTGCTGGGCCAGTCACGGAGTGAACGCGAGGTCGATCCGGAAGCCTACGAATTATGGCTCAAGGGATTATATTTCCTGAATCAACGAGGAGAAGAAAACTACAAGAAGTCAGAAGAAGTGCTGTTGCAAGCAATTGAGCTCGAGCCTGACTATGTAGCTGCCTGGGAACTCGTGGCCATGACATACTACGTACAGACCACTCAGCATATCAGAACACGCGAGGAAGGTTATGCTCTGGCTATGAACGCGATCAATCGGGCCATCAGCCTCGACCCTAATCAAGGTGTGACATTGGCCGCCTATGGCTTTCTGAAAAAAAACCTTGATTGGGACTGGGAAACGGCACAGATGGCGCTCACCAGGGCCCATCAACTCGAACCCAATAGCAACATCATCAGGATTTGGCGCGCTTCCCTGATGCAGACACTCGGACGTCTGGACGAGGCCGTTGAAAACTATAAGCAGGCCCTGGCAGTCGACCCATTGAATTTGTCCCCATATAGTTCACTTGGGATTAACTATAGGAAAGTACATCGCTTTGAAGATGCGATCGCAGTTTTTAAAAAACAGATCGAACTAAGACCCGACTATTACTGGGCCCATTTTAACCTGGGCAAAACCTACCTGTTCAAAGGCGACCCGGAGCAGGCGCTGGTGGAGATCGAAAATAATCCATCCAATATTTTCCGTGAATTGGGCCTGGTTCTGGTCTATACAACGCTAGGGCGTGAAGCTGAAGCCCAGGCGGTTCTGCAGCGATTGGTGGCCCAGGAAGGCGAGCAAAGCCCGGTCTGGATTGCCGAGGCATTTGGATGGCGTGGTGAGAGGGATCAAGCATTCGAGTGGCTGGAAAAGGCTTATGTCCAAAAAGATGTTGGGCTTGCCTATCTGCTCGGAAATACGGTATTCAAAAGCCTTTGGGACGACCCCCGATGGGTGGAATTACTGCAAAAATTGAACCTGTTGGAGTACTGGCAAGACATGCCGCCTGAATACGGTGGGCCGGCTCGACCAGCAGGCTGAAGGTCCGTTGGCCGATACCTCCTGTACGCCACCACAAGAGTCGAGGGACTGCTTAAAACCGGTTGAGGTCACCACCGGTAAGCTGCTATAGGATTCGTGCAAATTTCAGCAACGCGAATAAACGGTTCCGGCCAGAAGCTGCCGGTCAGTAAACAATACCGATTGCGAAGAGAGGCGCAACCCATGCCAAGACGCGACCAGTAATAGGCCATTAACAATGGGAACCTGACATCAGGGCCCGATTAGAGAAGCTGACATAGGGAACATCTTTGACTAGACTTGAACCAGTGAATCCGTAACCCAAAGTGGACATCGCACGTCATGTGATCTGCCTATGAAAAACAATCGTGACATTCCTTGGCTCAGGATATTCGCAGAAGGCGGAGCGATATTGCTCAGCATCCTCCTAGCATTTTGGATTGATGCCTGGTGGGATGATCGAGCGGACGGTCAACAGGAACGTGCTTTGCTGAATGCACTCTTGCAGGATTTCCAAGCCACAAGGAATGAG
>JAOUCZ010000074.1 GCA_029859505.1 Lysobacterales bacterium
TGCAAGCTGGGCATTTCTTTTGATCGTCTGCAGGCCTATCCGACAGCCAAACGCTGTCATCGTTGCCAGGTTAATCACGAACACTGCTACGCTGGAAAAATTCCTCCATCAATGTGAGTTTTCAAGATTCCGTTTCAGTCTGCCCTGACCCCGGTTTCCTGGACACTGGAAGCCTCAATAGCCGGACAGAGAAACGGGAACCATGACCGAGAAAACAAAAAAGACCTCCCCGGCAACGAGTCCTCTTCTCAAAGATAATAGTGACGGGGTAACAACCCTCACAATGAACACACCTGCACGGCTCAACGGTTGGACCATGCAGATGATGGATGCGCTTAAAGAGGCCTTCCTGATTGCTGCCGGGGATGCCGAAACCCGGGTGTTGGTTTTAACCGGTGCCGATCCCTATTTCTGTGCAGGTGTTAACCTGGCAGCCACGCTTCGCCTCGGTCATCCACGTAAACTACACGCCATGATTGTTGAACATAACCGGGCACTATTTGATATGTTCCTGGACTTCCCGAAACCCATACTTATTGCTGTTAACGGCCCTGCCATTGGCGCCAGCGTGACATCTGCAACACTTTGTAATGGCATTATCGCATCGGAGAAAGCGACGTTCTCAACACCTTTTGCGGCACTGGGTGTCACCCCGGAGGGTTGTTCCAGCATTCATTTTGCACGTCTCATGGGCGAGGTGAATGCCAACAGAATGCTTGGAAGTGAAGGTTGGAAGCCTACCGCTGAAGAGGCCCTCGAGGCGGGTTTGATCCAGTGGCTTGCTCCGCATGACACACTACTCGAAGAGGCCCAAAAGATTGCCCGGGACTGGATAGACTCGCAAGCCACCCGGACTTTCCGTGGCGGCAGTATACTAGACGAACTCAAAGCCGTTAATGCCAGCGAATCACAGGCACTGGCCGATGCGTTTTTGAGTACACCTTTTATCAAGGCGCAGTTCACGTTCCTGTGGAGCAAAAAGAAGTGGGGCCCCGCAGCCATGTTTTTGTCGATGCTGATCACACGACCGCTCTGGTCTCGCTTCCTTTGATAACTTACGGACAATCATGTGGTTTGAAGACCTGACAGGCTTTAGCGAGAAATCACCAGGGCAGGTTCGTGCTAATCTCAAGCTAAACGGCGACAGCTTTACTTCCAGGGTCAATGGCTCAACCATCGTCTGCGGCCAACTCCAGACGCCATCCCTGGCTGAACTCCGATCAGCGGTGCCGGTGAATGAAGTGCCGGCGGGGCATATCAAGATCCGGGAAGTCATCGCCGATGCAAAAACACTGCACACAGATCCCGACAATGCCGGCGCATTATTTCAGGTGGCTTCCCAGTTCAACCTGCTTGAGATGCCTTCACAGCATGTAACCCCGGAAATGGGAGTCGCTCATTATGAGAATGATCTTACCCAGGGTCCTGCCTGTGCAATAGCCGCCGGCGGGGGCACCATTTACCGTTGTTACCTGGCAAAGGTGAATGGACGGACCGGGCAAACCAACGACAATCAAATAGATTGCCTTCGGGACATAGGAAATACCCTTGGTAATAGCAACAGTCGCTTATGGGCGATGCAAAACGGCTACGCCATGGCCACGGCATCGGGACTAAGTGAGATTTCCTCAAAACTTAAAGCCATGTCAAAGCATGAGCGCGATGCCTTACGAAAGAAGTTACGCATCGGTATTCAATGGGATACCCAGGTCACACTGTATGACTGCAAGCACCTTGTGACCCAGGTCTATGCTTCTGCCCTGCCGGTTGCTTACTCACAACACTCAAGCAATTCGTGGGCAGAGTTCGCTCAATTGATACTCAAGGCTTCTTACGAGGCAACACTGTGGGCCGCTATATTGAATTTTGCTAAAACCGGCAACAACAGGGTCTATTTGACTCTTCTGGGTGGGGGGGTATTTGGTAATGACGAAGACTGGATCTTCGCCGCAATCATTCGTGCTCTGGAGTTATTCGCTCACGTTCCCCTTGATGTAGCCATCGTAAGTTACAGGGAATCAGCGGCACCTGTGAAAAAACTGGTCACCAGTTATCAGCATTTAGGGGAATATTGACTCTGCTATTTCCCATCGCTCAATAGCAATTCAACGTCAGAATTTAAGGTTCTGTATATTGCTGATCACAGGCTGGATATGTAAGAAATCCATCCTGGCAACAGTGCTGACACACGGTAAAACGCAAGTAACTGACTTAAATCAATTTTTCATATTCATTTTGAGCATAGCATGGTTTGGGTGATTAGCAATTCTACTGTGGCTCGAGTAAGTAAATCGCGTCAGTGGTGTTTTGTAACGACTTATTGACACCGGATGGGACTATAAAATGAAAATAAAAGACATTCTTCTGGACAAGGGATCCAATGTCATCACGATAGGTGATGACCAGGCTATTCATTCCGCAATTGTCGAGCTAAACCATCATGGCTTTGGTGCCTTGATTGTCACAGGACAGAACGGCGAGGTTGCCGGAATTGTGACGGAAAGAGATATTCTGAAATGTTGCGGCGAAACCTGCTCCAAAAAGCCCGCAACTGAACATTCGCCATGTCAGATTCTTATCAAGGACATCATGACGAAAGATGTGGTCATCGGTGTCCCCGAAGATGATCTCAACTACGTTATGAGCATCATGACAAAACACCATATCCGGCATCTGCCGATACTCGACGATGGAGCCCTGGCGGGAATTATTTCAATGAGCGACCTGGTCAATGCACACCTTGAAGAAAACGTATTCGAGAGCCGGACACTGAAGGGCTATATCCACGAGTGGGGTCATACGAGCTAGTCTAGTTTTGTAACTCCAGGTAGTACACACCGAATAACTGCCGTTCGTCCGACCAGCCAGCACGAATGTCAAAGCCCGCGCTTTGTGCAATGTCCTGAAAACTCTCTGCTGTGTACTTATAGGAATTTTCCGTATGAATGGTTTCTCCCCGTGCAAATGAAATACGGGTATCATCCAAACTGACCACCTGATCCAACTTGCTCACCAGGTGCATTTCAATACGACATTTTTCTTTATCATAAAAAGCACGGTGGTTAAAACGACCAGCATCAAAGTCTGTGCCTATCAAGCCATTGATATTGCTTAGTATATTCAGATTAAACAAGGCTGTAATGCCCTGCTCGTCATTATAGGCCTCCTCGAGAACCCGGGTTGATTTATGCATATCAATTCCAATCAAAACACCCCCATCCCGATCCAGCCAATGGCCTAAATTTTTTAGAAATTCAATGGCTTGCTCAGGCTTCATATTACCAAGTGTCGAGCCGGGGTAAAAAATCACGCGTTTACCCTCTGGAAGGCCTTCAGGTTCTTTTTCCTGCTTGGCAAAATCGGTACAAACCGCATGGATACGTAACCAGGGGTATTCTTCTGCCAGTTGTATCGCCGATTGTTTAAGGAAGTCGACGGAAATATCCATGGGTACATAGGCGGCCGGTTTCAGGGCATCCAGTAACAACCTGACTTTTTCACTGCTGCCGCTACCCGGCTCAATCAGCACACAATCCTGCCCGCAGCATTCAGCCATGGCCTTTGCATTAGTGGTGAGTATTTTTCGCTCTGTGCGTGTTGGATAGTATTCGGGCAGACGGGTTATTTGTTCGAACAGCACGGAACCGCGGATATCGTAAAAATACTTGGGATCGATGCTTTTTTGCTTATTTTGCAATCCACTGAGAATATCTGAGCGCTTGTCATGGCAGGCTGGATGCAGGTCACTGAACACAAGATTGTGTGGCGGTAGTACATCCAAAGTTGATGCGGATTCTGGCATGGATTGTCCTCTTATTGTTGGATTTATGAGTTTCTAGCCAATCGGAGTCCGCTGAACTGCCAACGATCTTCGGGGTAGAAAAAGTTTCGGTAGGTCGGCCTTAGATGTTCACCACTGGTGACGCAGGAACCACCACGTAATACCCACTGGTTTGACATGAATTTTCCGTTGTATTCACCTATCGCACCCTCGGAAACTTCAAAACCCGAATAGGCACGGTAGGCACTGGCGGTCCACTGCCAGCAACTGTCATAGAGCTGGAATAAAGGACCGATTGCATCATCGTGCACTGCGCCTTGAGGATGTAAAGAACCGTTTGATCCGGCATTAAAGGTCTGCTGCCTGGCAGCAAACTCCCATTCGGCTTCTGTCGGCAGACGCGCATTGGCCCAGTTGGCATAGGCGTCGGCCTCATAACCACTCAAGTGGCAAACCGGGTGGCTAGCCTGCCTTTCCTGAAGGCCGTACAAGGTAAATTCCATGTCTTTACCCTGTACCTTCAGCCAGTACAAAGGTTGCGTCCAGTGATGCTTTTGCACCATAGCCCAACCATCGGCCAGCCAATAAACCGGCTTTGAGTAGCCCCCGTCATCTACAAATTCCTGGTATTCCCGGTTGGTAACCAATCGGTTTGCCAGTAAAAACGGTTCAATGTATTCCTTGTGTGCAGGCATTTCATTGTCATATGCAAACCCGTTCTGATCGGCATTGACACCCATCTCGAACAAACCTCCGGGAAATTCACACCAATGCATTTCACCGGTACTTGCAGGTGACCTTACACCCTTGTTTTCGTATGCCGGGTATAGAGGGTTAACAGAAAACGAGTACTTAATATCCGTGTAAAACAGCTCCTGATGCTGTTTTTCGTGTTCAATGCCCAGCCGGCAACGTTGAAAAATATCTACCCGTTGCGGGTGATCTTCCTCGGCCAGAAGACGTGACATCGCATCGTCAACATGCTGCCGGTAAGCAAGTACCTGTGAGACTGTTGGACGAGAAAGTAAGCCTCTTTGAGCCCTGGGGAACTGCTGCCCAACGGTGTTGTAGTATGAATTGAACAAAATCTCGTAGGCCGGTTGGACCGGTTCATAGTCCCCGGCAAACGGTTTGAGAATGAAGGTTTCAAAAAACCAGCTGGTATGGGCCAGGTGCCATTTGGGTGGACTGGCAAATGCCGCGGCCTGCAATCCATAGTCTTCCAGCTCAAGCGTCCCACATACCGTGACCGAATGTTGCCTGCAGATGTGGTAATCCCGGGTCAGTTTCTGGTTATCAATGCTTATCATGTTTTAACCATACTGCATTAATGAGGGGCTGGCTAACACGATACCAGTCAGCACTTGCCTGATAGGAGACCAGACGGGTTAAACATCTGTTAGTATGACTTCTACTTCATATCTCCCTAAATTGAATTTTCTGAAATGTTCAACTTCAATAAGTCCTTTATTACCGGTTTATTGTTTCTCTTCTGCAGCTCAACTTTACTGGCCCAACAACCCCCCACTAAGGAACCGGATCAAACCCAGGAAATCGATGGCCCTACTTCCAGGGAAAACCCGATCTCCAATGTTCCCTACGAGTCGGGCCGGATTGGTGAACCCACCTGTGAAGACCGTTGGTCAAATTTCCTGCCGATTCTGGGTCAAGCCGCCTGTGAGTTGGGTTATGTGCTGCCTCGGCCATTCGGGGTTTCAGTGGGCTACATGCATCAGGATCAACCCTTTGATGTGGGTGATATTTTCGTCGGTGGCATCGATGTCAAAACACCTGGTCTCGCGGTGGTCAATGAAGTGCAGAACGAAGAAACCACCTACACATTTCGTGCTGATGTATGGATCTTGCCGTTCTGGAATGTCTACGGGATTCTTGCCAAGACCAACGGTACAGCTATCGGGCCATTGATGATCGATCTTGAACCCGTGTTCCCCACCCTGTGCAGGTTTCCCGGCAACGACTGCCAGATCGACACACAATTCAGGCTTGATTACAAAGGCAATGTTCGTGGCTACGGCACAACGATCGCAGGTGGTTATAAAGACTTCTTCGGCATGATTGACTATAACCGGACTACGTCCGATCTGGATATCTCGATCACCGATGCCAAGGCCACGGTCATCTCAAGCCGAATAGGCTGGAATGGGAAAATCGGCAAATTCGCCGGTGTGCTTTGGGTTGGTGTCATGTACCAGGATATTGCCCAGACGCTTGACCTGCCGCTGGATATTGGTGATAACACACTGCTGGTGAGTATTGACCAGTCCACGCAGGAAGCTTACAACTATATTATCGGCGGAAGTTGGGATATCAACCGCAGTTTCTCGATACTCGCCGAGATCGGCATGGGTAAACGAACCAGCCAGATGTTGAATTTCACCTACCGGTTCTGATAACTAACCTTTGGCCACTGCTGTTTCCTGACGATAGATTTCACAGGTTGCGGGTGCGGGTTGCCAACTGGTCAGGATGGTGTCTGGCCCACACAACATGGCGAGAATTTCCCCGCGTTCTGTGTTGTTCAGATCCGCCAAACGGTTTACCTGTGCCTGGAAGCGTATATCGCTCTTCACTTGATCAAATACCGGGTGGTCGAGGAAATCCTGCCAGCGCCCACCCTTGTCTATATATTTTGTGATCGCAATGATGGCGTCTTCCTCACGACCGTCAATGGCTGCCAGCTGGGCCTCCCCCCAGTAACGGTAGAAGCCTGTTATTCCTGCTTCAATAAGTGTCTCTAACCATTTTGCACCGACCTCGCGATATAAAAGTGCCTGCCTGGTATGCTCAGTTTTTGCCGCAGCCCAACTCATGAAGAGGGGTGTAAAAGACATCTCCGACTGGTTTTCCTCAAAACGTTCCCAAAACCGGGTTGCCAACGGGTAAGCGCTTTCAGCATCTCCGGAGAATATCAAAACCATCAACAAATCGAGCAGCGCATCAACTGAATCAGGTTCCTTGTCAAGGCCCTCTTTTGCCAGTTGGATCGCCGTATCCCAGTCACCGGACCATTGAGCGATGTCATCCGCGTTATCGGGTGCAACCAACTTGGCTTCATCAACAAGTCCGACAAGGGCCAGGAGGTCTGCGAGACCAGCACGATTGGAACTGCGCCCCGGATCCAACTCCATTGATTGATAATAATATCCGGCCGCACCGGGAATATTACCGCGACTTTCTTCAACTCTTGCCCGGGCAGAAAAACCGTAACTCTTGTCGAGGGTTTCAAGCCGTTCTAACATCATCTCGACAGTCAGTTCATCGTGGTCCTCAAGGTCAGACATGGTCAAAGCACCGTTATACAGGGTGATCATCGACATTGGATCAACCTCCACCATGCGCTTGCTGGTCTCCGTCGCGTCCTTGATTCGACCGGCACCGAACTGGGACATACGTTGCCAGTTCAGCACTTCACCGCTGGAGGGGTTCAACTCCAGCGAACGGGCGTAATAATCCAGTGCAAGTTCCACGTTGTAACTATTCTTTTCGAGAAGTCCGTAAACAGCGAGCACCTGTGCATCCATGGGTGCGAGTTGCAGCGCTTTTTCCATTAACGGTCGTGCCAGTCTGATAGTTTCCGTCACCGGGATCTCACCATAAGAACTGCCTCTATCTGCCAGCAACAAAATAGCTTGTGCTTCGCCGGCGTAGGCCAGTGCGAAACCAGGATCCAACTGCCGTGCCTGCTCAAAACGTAGCCGGGATGATTCTAGTGCCGGTCGTGTACGCTGGTCCAGCTCGGCACGGCCTTTAAAGTACTCCTCCAGCGCCTGCATGTTTTCTGTCGGTACCGTGCTTATTCTCTGCTGCTCTTCGGGCGATAGAGTGGCACGCATGGCCTCTGTTACCGCGCTTGCAATCTCGCTTTGAATACTGAAAATATTATTGGCAGTTAATTCACGATCATAAGTCTGCGCCCACAGGTGAGCATCGGTTGCGGCATCGATCAACTGCATATTGATACGGACCTGGTTACCGGCCCGCTGCACACCGCCTTCAAGTATTGTAGCCACACCGAGCAATTCTGCGATTTCGCGGATGCTCTTGCTGGTATCCTTGAACTGAACCATCGAGGTTCGCGAAATGACACGCAAAGAAGATATCTGTGCTAACTGGGTCAGCAGGTCATCGTGGATTCCTGAGGTGAAGAACTCATCGTCCGCCTGGTTGCTGCGGTTGTCGAAAGGCAAAACTGCAATTGATTTATCCGTTGGCAGGGCTGCCTCAGCTACAACGTCCGTGGTGCTTTCCGGTTCCGCTACGATCACTTCCACATCTTGAGTTGGCCGGAACATAAACTTATCCCAGGCGAAATAGACCAGCGCAAGAACCAGGATTGTGATGATCGTGGAATTGAGTTTGCGCCCGGTTTGAGGCGTAATGGATTGTGTGCGATCGACATCCTTCTCTTTCTTGATACCGTCCGGCGTGAGTTCAAATGCCCAGGCGACCAGCAATGTGACGAACAAACCAACCAACAGCACCACGAAGATGGCCTGTAACACCCAGGGCGGTGCATCCATATTGTCCAGCAGCATATCGGCAACCTGTACCAGCAGCCAGGCCGTTACCAGGTAGGCAACACCAACTTTAAAGACGTTTCGACGTTTTAATTCATTGAAAAAAGACAAGGGCAGGCTTCTATGTGTCCATTATTACCGTTAAGCATAGTTGCTTAGCCCTGAAAAGCCAAAGAAACATTGATTGACTGAAGTCTATACTGACCACTCTTTCGGTTTGTAACCCTTTTCACCTGGCATACGTATCTGTCGGGTAAGTTAAGTTTGCTCAGGGAATTCAGGTGTTACAGAACTTTGTCAATATATCTGCAGTAGAAGGTCCGGTGGCGTGGAACCGTCCCAAGGCTAAAACTATGACTGGCAGGGCTACTTTGCTAGGATCATTCTCGATAGCAGTCAATCATCATGGATCGACAACTATCCCGAATGAAGCGATATTAACGAAAACGGTGGAAAAGAATATCACGTCGAAGCATGAATCTGACGAACTGCGCTGGTCAAAATTAATGGCAAGCGCACAGACGGGTGACGAGGCCGATTACCGGCAGTTGCTCACTGAATTGACAGATGTGATTTATAATTTTCTTTGCAGCCGTTTTGGTAAACACCACTTTATCGAGGACTGTGTGCAGGAAACCCTGATTGCCATTCATCAGGCCCGCCACACATATGATCAGCACCGGCCGTTTCGGCCCTGGTTGTTTGCGATTGTACGGCACAAGGCAATCGACACCCTGCGCAAGCAAACTTCGAGAAAAAAGGTAACCAATCAATACAGGGGGGAGCAGGAAATCCTGTCCCAGGTAACTCAGCAAAATGAAGCAGATAATGAAATCATCAGGAGTCACCTGCTCGATTCGTTGTCAGAGCAACACAGGGAGGTACTGGTTTTGACCAAGATCATCGGATTCAGCGTTGCTGAAACAGCAGAAAAACTCAGTATATCCGAGAGCCTGGTCAAGGTTCGGGTACACCGTGCCATCAACAAACTAAAGAAAATGATGGAAGCGAATCAATTATGAACAAGCACGAATCACTGATTTCAAACCTCAGCAGCAACCTGGCGCCGGTCTCCCCGCCGCCAAACATCAACAGGCTGGCCCTGGGGTGGTTTGCCCTGGCCGCCATTTTCGTGGTTGCCGTGACTCAGCTGATTGACCCTATTCGGCCGGGTGCCCTTTCACAGCTCGGCGCAGAGCCGCGTTTTCTATTGGAGACAATGTCAGGGGTGGCAGCAATACTCTGGTTTAGCCTGCTGGCTTTTCGCTCGGCCATACCGGCTGCACTGACCAGGCAATTCGCGGTTGCCGGCCTGGTTCTGATGGCAATCTGGCTGGCCCAGTATGTGATTGGGTTTATCAGCCCCACCCTGGAACCATCCGGGCTGGGTAAGCGAAAATTCTGTTATCTTGAAACAATGGTTTATTCGATACCCCCGATCCTGGCAGGTCTGTTCTTTGTTCGCCGGCTCTACCCCCTGCGCCCTGTGCGCACGGCCATGTCCATTGGATTAACAGCGGGTATGATGCCCGCCCTTTTCATGCAATTGGCCTGTATGTACGAGCCCTCACACATCCTTGCCTTTCACATTCTTCCGGGTCTGTTAATGGTGGGTGTAGCTGCAGGTATCGCCGCCTGGTGGCAGCTGCGCCAGCCTGACTAGGGCAAAGGCCAAGCTCAAAAAACTCCGAAATTTTTACTAAAACAAATTATTTTCGCACTCTGTGTAACCTTTTTTCTTTGGTCGACGTATCCGCTTTCAAACCCGCCAAGGGTTGATGGGAAAACACCCATAAACAGCGGTTTTGGATACCGCACAGGCTTTTAAACCTCACTACCAACCAAAGAGGAATGCACGACCATGAAAAAATTCAAGTTACTAACCGCAATCGCCCTCGCCGGCACCATGATCCTGATGACCACAAGTGTAATTGCCAAGGAACGCACCAAGGGAAGAGGTGCGGAAGGAAGCGTTGTTATCTACGTCACTTCCCAGGATAAATTTTACGACACTGTCCTGCTTGGAGACCTGCCGTACAACGGAACGACAAATTTTCAGAAACTGGAGCCTGGTGTGGGACCCGACGGTTCAGTTGGACAGACTGAGTTTGGCCCTAGAGATACCGAGTATTATGGTGGTCGCTGGTGGGTAGATGCGAATATGGACGGTTACATGGATGAGACAGATGTTTACTTCCTGTGCCCGTTACTTGGCCCTGGCAGAGACGAACCCTGATAGATTGCTATTCACAAGAGGGTCAATGGCAAATTGACCCTCTTGTTACATCATTTATACCCCGCCGCCTGCAGCAAGAATAAATTCGCATAATGCCCACCCAACTCCATCAGTTCTTCATGACTACCACGCTCAATAATCCTGCCATTTTCAATAACAATAATCTGGCTGGCCATGCGTACGGTCGAAAAACGGTGTGAGATTAAAATTGCAATACGGTTTTGGGTTAACTTACGGAAGTGTTCAAAGATTTTCGCCTCAGCGGCAGCATCCATGGCGGCAGTGGGTTCATCCAGTACCAGGATGTCGGCATCAGTGCGCATAAACGCTCGTGACAGGGCGATTTTTTGCCACTGACCGCCGGACAACTCCTGACCATCCTTGAACCACTTGCCAAGCTGCGTCATGTAACCGGAAGGCAGGTCTTCAATGAAATCATCGGCCATGCCCTTGTCGGCGGCGTCTTTCCAGCGATTTTCGTCATCGAACTGACGCACATCGCCTGCCCCTATATTTTCACCCACCAAAAACTGGTAGCGTGAAAAGTCCTGGAAAATCACTCCGATACGCTGGCGCAGGGTTTCCTCATCCCAGTCTTTGAGGTCCATACCATCCAGCAGGATACGGCCCTGGTCGGGTGAATAGAGTCGGGTCAATAATTTAATCAACGTGGTTTTTCCGGAGCCGTTCTCACCCACCAGTGCCAGTGATTCACCGGGGTGAATATGCAGGTCAATTTCTTTGAGTGCAGCTTGACTGGCACCGGGATAGGTAAAACTAACAGCCTCAAAACGTATGCCGTCATTCGGTTTTGGACCACCCTTCTTGCCGGCGTCTGATGAAGCCACCGGGGTTTCCAGGTATTCATACAGGGTTGAGAGATACAGGTTGTCCTCGTACATCCCGCCGATGGCGGAAAGGATGGCAGATACTGCGGATTGCCCCTGCCGAAACAGCATCAGGTACATGGTCATCTGGCCCAGCGTGATACGGCTGACTACCGCGGCAAAGGCAATCCAGGCGTAGGCGCCATAGAGTGCAGCGGTACCGATCAACCCCAGCACAAAACCCCAGCCATCACGACGTATAGCCAGTGCCCTATCCGCCTTATACAAACGCTGAAAAATATCCCGATAGCGCTGTAATAGCAAAGGACCCAGACCAAACAGCTTCACTTCCTTGACGTTATCTTCACGCGCAATCACCGTCTCGAGATATATCTGCATGCGGGTCTCGGGTGAGCGCCAGCGAAACAAGGTGAAGGCCTGGCCCGAAAAACGCGTTTCAGCGACAAAAGACGGCAGACCGGCCAACACCAGTATCAACACCGCCCATGGTGAGAACTGTACCAACAAGACGGCGTAGCTAATCAGTGAAATCAGGTTCTGACCCAGGCCAAATGTACGATTAACAAGCGACAAAGGCCTGCTGGAGGCCTCACGCCGGGCGCGGGTAAGCTTGTCATAAAACTCGGAATCTTCAAACTGAGCCAGTTCCAGGGTGATGGCTTTCTCCAGGATCATCACATTTACACGCTGACCCAGTTGCGCACGCAACAGCGCCTGGCAAAGTGAAATGCCGCGCTGCGCTCCGGTAATGGTGGCAACAATCAAAGCCTCGACAGCCACCAGCGTAAAAACACGGGTCAGGCTGACAATACCGGTGTCCTTTGCAACACGGGTGGCCTCGAGTACAGCATCGATGATCAATGCACCCACGAAGGCCATTGCTGCCGGTAGCACACCGGCAATCAGCGTCAAAATAGCCAATGCCACGGTGAGGCGGCCGTTTGTGACCCAGACCAGCTCTATTGCACGCCGGCTAAAACGGAATACGCCAAAAAAACCACGGGTGGTGGCTTCGAGCGGGGGTCCGGGCGGGGTGTGATGGGCCATGGCTGAATATTACATTATGACCGCGGATGGCTCATCGAAAAGCTTGTGAAAGTTGTGGTGTTTATCGAATACCCCAGGTTTTAACCGTCGCATGGGCAGCCGCCTGAAGCATGGCGACGGTTTCCTCCGGGGCTCTTAGTTTTCGACCATTCACAATTGCAATATCGGGAAGGTCGGTCGCAGGTCGGTTATAAATCAACTCAAAATGAACAAGTGCAACGAGATAGGTACCAAGACTCGAAGGATGTATGCCATCCGAGCCATATAAATCGAGCGATGAATCGGCATACCAGGCCGTACGCCATGCTTCACCGGCTGGAATGAACATACCATTCACATCCAGAGCTGCCTGGCGGTATGATTCGCGTGCAGCAGTGTAACCTTTTCTGTACCGGTAGGGAGACCAGACCTGGTAAAGCGCACTACGACCCCCGGACGCCTTGATCAACGCGTCATACCTGCCAGTCCAGTATCGCAGGTGCTTTCGACCTCCGGGGTATGACGAGGGCCCTTGCTGTAAAACAACGAGTTCCCAGGCGCCCTGGCTAATGACATCCTTTACCTTGTCGGACCAGTGGTCCTCAAGCGAGTAATCCGGATTTGCAATTTCACGGTAGACCATCGGGGTTTCGTCAACGGACTTGGCAAGATCGGCAATGGTGCGCGGCAGGTCGTTCCAGTAGGTGAAGCTGTTACCGATGAACAGCACACGAATGCCTTCCTCCTCTGGTGGGGGCACAAGGGGAGGTGTGGTGCAGGCAACCAGCAGGCAGAAGTGCACAACCAAAAAGATAAATCTCACAGTAAAGTCACCGGGTTTGTCCTGTTTGAACAAGAGTATCAACGAGAAACCAGACATACCATACCTTTAAAAATTAAGGTCATTCATGACTTTTAATGACTTTCCTTGTTACATTCAATTAAGATTGTCCTCTTCCGTGGTTGACCCTGTTCAATTCAGATGAAAAGAAGGCCTTTTTAATGATTCGCAACACCCTACATTTAACCTTGATCGCGTTGTTCGCTTTACTCTTCACATTGCCTGTTGCCGCCCAACCGCAGCAAAAAGGCCCGTGGTTCTTCAAAGTTGACGGTGGCGGTATTCATCAGTCAGACGCTGATCTGAAGGATGGTACCGGTGGATTTGCAAAAGACCGTTGGTTTGTCGGGGCGGGTGTAGATTACGCATGGAGTCGGCGGGATTCCGTTGGAATTTATATCGGTGGTGGTCAGAACGATTACGACTTTGACGACGAAACCGGATTTGGCGGTGGAGAACCCTGGAACAAGATTGATGATACCCGTGTCACATTAAACGGTCGTTTTGGGTTTGGTGAGACCGGTTCAATTTTCATCATTCCCACACTCCGGTTCAACGGCGAAAAAGACGCCAGTTCAAGCGATAGCCGCACATGGGGTGTATTTGGTGCCGCCACCTGGCGGGTAAAGGATACCCTGACCATCGGCCCTGGTATTGGCATTTTTTCCAGGCTGGAAAGCGGCACCCGGTTTTTCCCCATCCTGGCTATCGACTGGGATATCAGTGACCGCTGGAACCTGTCAACCGGGCGTGGGCTGGCCTCTTCAGTGGGGCCCGGCCTGACGCTTAGTTATAAATTAAATGATGACTGGTCATTTGGTTTGGCAGGTCGTTATGAAAGCCTGGAGTTTCGCCTTGATGACGAGGGGCCCGCA